>NZ_JBHIQZ010000013.1:0-52708 GCF_042196865.1 Bartonella sp. AC130YNZD | reverse complement strand
TTTGATCCACACACTCATCCCACTTGTTATGTGCAAATGAGTGGTTTTGATTGATTCAAGATAAGCAGGTTTGAAATGAGAGAATCCTACGTTATTCGGGGGTCTAATTCAACATGAACAGAGCTAGATTATCATTATAAATCAAAGCATTGTATGACAGTGGCAAGAAAATAGGAGACCCCGAAATCTAAAAACAAGACAATTGAGTAGAAGGTCATCAATCGCTCTCCCTCCATGATAAGTGGTGGAATCGTCATTATATAAGCTTCGGCAGAAACGACGATGAATCCAGCAATGGTTGCATAGAAGAAAATTTGTTCGGCTGGAGCAATCTGTATCATGAGCAGTACGAACAGTACAATATGCAGTAGCATGAAGATGAAGAGAGCTGTGGTGGCAAGTTTTATTTTGTCGCAGCGATTAAGTAAAACGCCTGCAAGGATGCCGAAAATTGGCCACGCTAATGAGAAGAGACCTTGCGCCCAACTTACTCCGACTATACCATATCCAGATTGTCTTGCTAATAGCGGGATGGCAGTGCGTAAAGCACCGCTGAGTAAGGCGAGCAGACTAACGGTTAGGCAAAAATAGCGTATGTTCTTGTTGGCAAAAAGCGTGAACATTCTGTTCTCCTTAAGATGCCACACAGGTTTCCACTGTTCCATCAAGTACGGCGGTTGTATTCAGCATGTTTGCAACATAGCCGTCCAAGATATTCCTGTCTTCCTGAGGTAGAAGAAAATACATAAGGTTGGAATACCATTGCCAACCACGCTGAGTCAGCTGGAGATTGTTATCACTTTCTGCGATGAGACCTGCACCTATGAGCTGTTGTAGGTTATTGTATACGAAAGAGGGAAGTGCGGTCCAGTCAATTCTTTCTTTTTTGGCATAGCCGTTATAAGGTAGCTGCATACACAAAGCCTTGGAGGCTTGTTGCTCCGCTGATACCCAATTGTAGTATACTTTGGATTTTCCTTTAAGTTGTATGTCGGTAATGTATCCGCTTCGACTGGGATTGGCTCGTGTGACAAGTGAGCCGAGAATCGACAGTGCTGACGCCCCAAACCCAACCACATAATCGTCATGATAACCATGCAAATATTTGTGATAGCGGAAATAATTAGCTGAACTCGTTTTAGCGAGCGTTAGAGGAGTGTTATTGGCAATTTTGATATAGGAATGCCCATTACACGGCGCATAGCCGCAGCTGCGCATAACGATATCGCTAAATAATCGAAGCATCTGTCGATGCTGTAGGCTGGACGGTTTTAGCCCTTTTTGTGCGTAAGACTTATGCAGTTGCGACGTGATAGCCAGATTGTTGATTGCATAGAGGTTGATGGTTTCAGGGTGAAGCTCGCTGGCTTGCTTCAAATCGTATAATAGTTCTTCAGCTTGCTGGCTGTGCATGCCATATAGTAGGTTGAAACCGACATGTCCAATTATGTCTTGTGACCAAGCCACGGTATTGTTGATTTGTTCACGTGTTGAGGTGAGGTTAAACAATGATCGGAAACGCTCAATGAAACTCTGTATGCCGAAGCTGATTCAGTTAACGCCGATCTCACGGGCAGCATAAAGTTTATCACCTGTGACGCTCTTCGGTTCGCTTTCCAGTGTAAATTCGGTTAAGGAAGAGAGCTCAAATTCGGCATGCAATACTTTTCCGATGTGTCGGATATTATCTGCGGACAAAAGCGACGGTGTGCCGCCCCCCTATATAGATGCTGCGGATGGACCCTCTAAGCGAGCGAATGAAATTTCCTTTGGTTCTGATCTCTGTGGTAAGCGCTGACATATAAGATTCGATTTGCTTAACGTGCTTGTAGGCCCCTTTCTGAAAGGGACAGAAGGAACAGATGGTTTCGCAAAAGGGAATATGCAAATAAAGAGAAATGGTACGCGCTTGTGGAATCTGCTTACTTTGCGCTAGTTTATTAAAGTCTAGGTAATCGTAAAATTCATTTGAAATAGTGCGAAATAACGGATATATGAAGTTGTAAATCGGCTTGAGTTGATCGAACTTCACAAAAGGATGATCCACGAGTTGCATAGCTTACCTCCCCCAATTTCTTAACTCGCACTATATTATTGACGGGCGACAGGTGATCCAATCATCCGAGTGTATTACCAAAGATTTTTACGGAACATAATGAATCCTCCTTTTGTAGAAGTTATATGTATTATACATATAACTCATTATATGAACAGATGAGCTTGTTTAAGAGGCAATGTAAAGATAAAAATATAAAAGAACTTTCTCTTGCAGCCTTATGGTCTGATATTGTAATTGGTATCCTGTTTTACGCGGTCGGGCTATGAATGCCTAGGGCGAGAAAAAGCAGGGTATTTTAATGGACGTGCGGGGTATCTTTGTTATGTTGCTGGGATTTGGAATTTGCGTCTGGTTATGAAATATCATTAGCGCAAAAAGATGGTTTTAAAGGTAGATATATATTTTTTAATATCCCTGTAAAACTTCGAGAAGAGATAGAATTATCCTATTAGAAAACATATAAATGTCCAGTGTGATTATTATCGAATTACATGACATTATCACTCGTGCACGCCATTTTGACATATTACCTAAAATCTCATTGAGATTGTGCCATGTACTGGCAAACGGGGATAGATCGTGTTTTGGTATGACTGCGGCGAAGTTACGTGCCGCATTATCTTTGCTAGAATCCAATAGGATTAGGCTTAATGGGGTGCCTTTGCATGTGGACTCTAATTTGAATTCGACTGAGTTAATAGTATCCACCTTAACTAAGGCTGGAAAGGATATTTACGCATTGAAGGATCAAAAAAGTTTTATCAGTCTAGGCGGAGGATATCCGACTTCCACAGCGTTCTGCGATGCCATGACGGTCAATGACGAATACCCTCGTAAAATTTATGAGGCATTATCACAATTGGGTTGTGATTTACATAAGCTTACGGTAATTATTGAACCTAGGCGTATTATATCTAAAGATTATGGTTATTTATTTTCAAATATTAGCTCTATAAAAGAGCAGAATGGTACGAACTTAATTATAATCTGGGCTCTGGGGATGTGTACTCAATCTGCACAGTATCACTAGATCATAAGTCAAAGTATGTGAAAGCAACTGATACAAAATAGATTTTACGATGGTGGAAGATCGACGATAAAGGACGTTAGTTAAAAGGAAATTGGTATTATTGTGTTCTTATATCCTGATTTTTTGGCTTTTTAGATATAAATAACACACCTCCTAGTGGGCTGGAGACTATCAAATGTTGGATCACACATGGCGCAATTAGCAAAAAATCCTATCTATTGGATTTGGTATGCTCTACTAGATTCTCAGCTCTAAATATTGTGTGCGAAGTGCAATGTCAAGCGGTGGGAATTGATATAAGTGCAGAGTCTGTACCATCCGCTCAGAACAAGGTTGATAGCTCTGTTATGCAGACGATGGTTAAGTTTCATGTCGGAAATGCTGAGCGTATGACTTATCCTGAAAATACATTTACGCATATTATGGCGGGGTGAGTGTTTGTAAGCACTAGCTGTAAAGGCTACTCACCATCCTAGGGTGTTTACTTCTATGTGGATAACAATAGAGTTACAAAACTTGCTTCATATTAAAAGAAAAGTTTCTTTTCTTTTAATATGAAGCATTGCTACAACCAAAAGGAAATTAAATATCTCGCCTTTATTATTCTCGTCAATGTTTGCTTATATATGATTATTTGAATCGGAATTAGGTTACGTACAATATGGTATTTCTCGCTATTTTATATAAGGAGAAGGTTCGCACCGATGTATCGGGTGCATATCAATTTTTTCACTATGGTGATAGGATAGCTTTTTGAGCGTAAAGTTCTTTTACCTTGATAGATCTTATAGTATTCTTCAAAAATATCAGTTGATAAATTTTTTTCGTGTCGTTTATGCATGGGCTGATACAATAAGAATAGGACTTGATTGTTTTTAAAGTTGGTATGTTATGGCTGTAAAAAATGGTAAACAAACGAAAAGTAAGAATTTTAAACCTGTCTCTCGTTTTCTCAAAAGTTTACGTGGTGTGCGCAATTGGGAACAAGTTTCACAATGGCTTGCTTTTCGTAAGGTAGAGGATATTGAATGTATTACGCCTGATCAAGCAGGGGTACCACGGGGCAAGATGATGCTTTCTAAAAAATTTACATCGGAAACATCATTGGCATTGCCTTCAGCAGTTTTTATGGCAACAATTTCAGGGGATTATCCGGAAGATGGTCATGGTTTTGAATATCCTAAAGCAGATGGTGATTTACGCCTTGAGCCTGATCTTTCTACGTTAAGCATTGTTCCATGGGAAGATGCTCCTACGGCACAGGTGATTTGTGATCTTGTGTATCAAAATGGTCAGGTTGTGGATTACACACCACGTAATGTTTTACGAACAGTGGTTCATTTTTACACAAAAATGGGTTTAAGCCCTGTTGTGGCACCAGAAATTGAGTTTTATTTGGTACAAAAAAATCCCGATCCTGATTATCCGTTAGTTCCACCGGTTGGTCGTTCTGGGCGTTCAATTGGTGGTGGACAGGGGTATTCCATTGCTGGTGTTAATGAATTCGATGATTTGATTGATGATATTTATCAATTTTCAGAGGCACAAGGATTGGAAATTGATACCCTCATTCATGAAGAAGGAGCAGGACAGTTTGAAATCAATTTACGTCATGGTGATCCTATTGAATTAGCGGATCAAGTTTTTATGTTTAAACGAACAATTCGTGAAGCAGCACTAAAACATAATATGTATGCAACTTTTATGGCAAAACCCATTCAAGGGCAGCCGGGTTCTGCTATGCATATTCACCAATCGGTTGTTGATAAGAAAACCGGTATGAATATTTTTACACAGGAAAATGGTGAAGAAAGTATCTGTTTTCGCCATTTTATTGGTGGATTGCAAAAACATATGCCAGGCGTACTTGTGATGCTTGCGCCTTATGTGAATTCTTATCGACGTCTTGTCCCTGATAATTCGGCTCCTGTTAATTTGCGGTGGGGATATGATAATCGTACTACAGCTTTTCGAGTTCCCCGTTCTGCTCCTCAAGCGCGACGTGTTGAGAATAGGCTTCCTTCATCAGATGCGAATCCTTATTTAGCCCTTGCGGCTTCTTTAGCGTGTGGTCTTATTGGTTTGCAACAAAAAATTGAGCCGGATGAGCCAGCGATAAATAATGTAAACGCTGATAATATTGAGTTACCGCGTGGGCTCATTGAGGCAGTCAATTTGTTTGAACAAGATACAGTGATACGTGCTATTTTAGGGGATGTGTTTGTAAGTACTTATGCTGCAATCAAACGACAAGAGTTTGAAACTTTTATGGAAGTAATCAGTCCGTGGGAGCGTGAATATCTCCTGCTGAATGTTTAAATTTTATGACGATGATTGATTATAATTCAATTTCTCCAGGAATTTCTTGGTATGAAGATGCTTTAAGAGAACGTCCCTCTTATCCTTCTTTTTGTGAAAACAGACAGTGTGATGTGGTCATTATTGGAGGCGGATTTACGGGTCTTTCGGCTGCTTATCATTTAGCCAAGGCTGGAGTAGATGTTGTTTTATTTGAAGCATCACGTTTTGGTGATGGTGCTTCAGGGCGCAATGGTGGACAGCTGGGAACAGGGCAACGGCAATGGGTAGAAACATTAGAAAAAAAGTTTGGTTTTGAGCGAAGTAAAGCTCTATTTGATTTAGCAGAAGAAGCTAAAAGAGATATTTTAGCTTTATGCGCAATGCCTAATTGTCCTTGTGATTTGATAGGAGGACAGCTTTCTGTAACTCATAAAAGGCGTGAGCTTCTCTCTTATCAACAGCATATTGAGGCGATGCAGCGTTATGGCTATCACGCACTTACTTTTATGGATAAGGCTGAAACATTTGAGCGACTTGGATCAACTTTTTATTGTGGTGGTATTTATGATGCGGATACCGGTCATATAAATCCCTTAAAATTGATTATTGGGTTGGCAAAAAGAGCACAAGATGCTGGTGCTAAGCTTTATGAGAAGTCACAAGTAACGACCGTAAGGCGCAAGGGAGCACATTGGAAAGTAATAACAGAAAAAGGTAGTGTAACAGCAGAGCATGTTTTACTTGCAACAAATGGGTATAAACTTGGTCTGGAGCGTTTTATTGAAAAAAATATTGTTTCTATTCGCTCTTATATTGGAGCAACGGACCCATTACCAAAGCATAGTTCAATTCTTATAGGGGGGGAATCGGTTGATGATTCCCGTTTTATGGTTCGCTATTTTCGCAAAAGCATTGATAATCGTCTCTTATTTGGTGGTGTAGAAAGTTATGATAATAAGCATCCTCTAAATTTAGATGAACGTATAAAACGGCAAATTGTTGAAATTTATCCTCAATTACATTCTATCAATTTAAGCCATCGGTGGGGAGCAACGGTTGCCATCACAGTTGAACGCATGCCCTATGTTCGCCAAATTTTTTCAAGGATGACTTATTGTGGTGGTTATTCAGGGCATGGCGTTATGCTGGCTCCTTTCGTGGGAAAATTATACGCAGAATGGTTAACTGGAAAATATGAACGTTTTTCCTATTTCCAAGACTTAAAGATTTCATCTTTTCCGGGAGGAAGAGTTTTGCGTTATCCGCTTATATTTTTAGCAATGCGTTGGTTTTCTTTATTGGATCGCCTTTAATGGAAACATTGCTTGAAATGAAGAAAATTAATGGCTTATTTAGTATCTGTCTGCTTTAATGATGAAAGCTTTTATAAGTGATATGGGATTTCATAATCGAATAGAAAAATAAACAAGTTCATGGTGCGTAAAATTATTCCAGTTTCTTCCTTTGATTGTATTGTTTTTGGTGGCAATGGTGATCTGGCGTTGCGCAAGCTTTTGCCGGCTTTGTATCATTGTCAGTGTGCTGGGCAATTCAGTGAGCCAACACGTATTATTGGGGTTTCGCGCACTTCCTTAAGTTGTGAAGAATATCAAAATTTTGTCCGCATTTCTTTAGAAAAACATATCCATCCAAAAGATCTCAATTCAACAGAACTCAATCGTTTTCTTGCACGTTTAAGCTATGTTTCTGTTGATGTTTCCTCAAATCGAGGGTGGGAGGATTTAGCCCTTCTTCTGTCACAAGATTCAGCGGATATTCGAGCTTTTTATTTGGCTGTTGGTTCGTTACTTTTTGCTGATATTGCGATGAAGTTGGAAAAAAATGATTTGGTGACAGCACAAACACGGATTATCATTGAAAAGCCAATTGGTTGTGATGTAAAAACAGCTGTTTCACTTAATGATGTATTTGCAAGCGCCTTTAATGAAGAGCAGATCTTTCGTATTGATCATTATCTTGGGAAGGAAACTGTTCAAAATTTAATGGCATTGCGGTTTGTTAATACACTTTATGAACCGCTATGGAACTCCAATTATATTGATCATGTTCAAATAACCGTTGCTGAATCTTTGGGGTTAGAGGGGCGTACAGAATATTATGAAAGCACTGGTGCTCTACGCGATATGGTTCAAAACCATATGCTACAATTACTTTGTTTGGTTGCGATGGAAATACCATTTACTAACAGTGCTAATGCTGTGCGCGATGAAAAACTTAAAGTTTTACATTCTTTAACACCGCTTGATGTCCATAATGTAGGGCAGCATACTGTACGTGGGCAGTATCTTTCTGGTCTATCAAATGGTATATCGGTAGAGTCCTATTTTGATGATCTGGGAAGAGTGAGTAAGAGTGAAACATTTGTAGCACTTAAGGTTAAGATTGATAACTGGCGTTGGGCTAATACGCCTTTTTATTTACGAACAGGTAAGCGCATGTTCACGCGAATGTCTGAAATTGTTGTGGTTTTTAAACCTATTCCTCATAATATTTTTAATGTGGATTTAGATGAAATTTTTTCTAATCGGCTTGTAATTCGTCTCCAACCTGATGAAGGTGTAAAACAATGGTTGATGATTAAGGATCCAAGTTATGGCGGTATGCGGTTTCGTCACATTCCATTAGACATGAGTTTTGCTTCCGCATTTTCTGAACGTAATCCTGATGCTTATGAACGTTTATTAATGGATGTTATTCGTGGAGATCAAACACTGTTTATGCGTCGTGATGAAGTTGAGGCTGCTTGGCGTTGGATTGATCCAATCATTGAGGGATGGGAAGCAATAAAACAGCCTGTTCACAGTTATAACGCTGGTTCGTGGGGGCCGTCTGCTTCGATGAGCCTCATGGAACGTGATGGGCGTATATGGAACAATTTAGTTTAGAGCAATAAGTATGTATAGAATGAATATTGACCGTTTAGATTTTGAAACCCCTCAGACTTTAGCCTTGGCATTAGCAGATCGAGTAGCCGCAGAGCTTAGTGTATCTGTTCTTGAGCGCAAGAGAGCAGTTTTAGCGGTGTCTGGTGGTAAAACACCAGAATTGTTTTTTCATTATTTGTCAAAAGCGGATATTGATTGGCAAAAGATCATTATCACTTTGGTCGATGAACGTTTTGTCCCTACACACGATGAACGTTCAAATGAATATATGGTACGGTGTCATTTGTTACAAAATTTTGCCGAAAAAGCACGTTTTGTAGGGCTTTATCATAAAGCAATTACTGCTGAACTTGCTGCTTTTTCAGCGGCGAGTCGTGTTAATACTTTGCCTAAACCCTTTGATGTTGTTGTTTTAGGAATGGGGGAGGATGGACATACGGCATCTTTTTTTCCTGATGCTGATCGTTTAAAGCAAGCGCTTGATTTACGAACACAAGCACTTGTTTTACCCCTTCATGCTAAGAGTGCTGTTGAGCCAAGACTCTCACTAACTTTGCCAGTTATTATGCAATCTCGTTGTATTATTCTCCATTTCGAAGGTTTTCAGAAACGCGATTGTTTTGAAGAAGCTTGTCAAGACGGGTTTGAAATAGAAATGCCTATTCGGGCAATTTTGCGTAATTCCCCTCATCTCGTTCAGGTTTATTGGTCGCCTGCAGAAAATGAAATAAGTGAATCAAAGTATGCGACACAAGGTGAATAAAACGTAATCTCTCTCAATGAATGAGGGGAAGAAACAATGAAAGGGGGAGAGAAATATGGCACTTTCCAAGACAATTGCCACAGTTACACGAAGGATTTATGAACGTTCTCGATCAACACGAGAAATTTACTTAGATCGTATTGCAAAAGCACAAGTTCATCGCCCCAAACGGAGTTTTTTAGGATGTGCCAATCAGGCTCATGGCTTTGCTGCTTGTGGTGCAATAGATAAAGAGCGTTTGAAGGGAAATATCGTTGGGAATATTGGCATTATCACGGCATATAACGATATACTTTCAGCGCATCAACCTTTTGAAAAGTTTCCTCACTTAATTAAAGAGTCGGCCCGTATGGCTGGTGGTGTTGCACAGGTTGCAGGTGGTGTTCCCGCGATGTGCGATGGTGTTACACAGGGAAATGCGGGGATGGAGCTTTCCCTTTTTTCGCGTGAAGTAATTGCAATGGCGACAGCTATAAGCTTATCACACGATGTCTTTGATGCAGCATTGTATCTTGGGGTGTGTGATAAAATTGTACCAGGTTTATTGATTGGTGCACTAACATTTGGTCATTTACCAGGAATTTTTATAGAAGCTGGTCCCATGACAAGTGGTCAAGGTAATGATGAAAAAGCGAAGATACGTCAACTTTACGCGGAAAATAAAATAGATCGCCAAACACTTTTAGCATCAGAAGCACGTTCTTATCATGGGCCAGGAACATGTACATTTTATGGAACAGCTAACTCTAATCAGGTAATACTGGAGATGATGGGGCTTCATATGCCGGGAGCTTCTTTTATTAATGCGAATACACCATTGCGTGATGCTTTAACAAAAGAAGCTACGAAACGTGTACTTGAAATGACAGATCTTGGTGATCATTATAGTCCACTTGGTATGATCATTGATGAGCGTTCTTTTGTGAATGCCATTGTAGGATTAAATGCAACAGGAGGTTCTACCAATCATACGATTCATTTGATTGCTATGGCTGCTGTTTGCGGTATTAAATTGACATGGCATGATATTGCAGAAATTTCATCCGTTGTGCCTCTTTTAGCGCGCATTTATCCTAACGGTTTAGCAGATATTAATCATTTTTATGCTGCGGGGGGAATGGGATTTATTATTCGCGAGCTTATCGAGGCAGGTTTGGTACATGAAGATGTCTCTACGGTTTTTGGTAAAGATCTCAATGCTTATGCAATTGAAGCAAAGCTTTCTGCTGATGGTCATGTGGTACGTGAAGCGGCTCTTAAGGAAAGTGGTGATCATAAGGTGTTAGCGGGGTGGAGAAAGCCATTTCAGCTTGATGGTGGTCTTCGTGTTTTATCAGGAGATTTGGGAACAGCTATTATAAAAGTTTCCTCTGTTAAACCAGAGTATTGGCAGATTAAAGCACCAGTCTTTGTTTTTAATGATCAAGAGGAACTACAAAAATCTTTTAAATCTGGAGTGTTGCATAATAAAGACTTTATCGCTGTCATTCGCTATCAAGGACCAAAAGCCAATGGTATGCCAGAGCTTCATAAATTAACGACCATTTTAGGCGTTTTACAAGATCGCGGTCAAAAGGTAGCATTGATAACCGATGGGCGTATGTCAGGAGCGTCAGGAAAAATTCCTGCTGCTCTCCATGTGACACCAGAAGCAGTGGATAATGGCCCCATTGCACGTTTGCAGGATGGTGATATTGTTTTTCTTGATGCTCATGAGGGTAAATTAACTCTTTTGGAGGATTTAGCAAAATTTAACGCGCGAAAAATCATACCTCCGGATCTTTCAAAAAACGAACATGGTGTTGGACGCGAACTTTTTCATGTTTTTCGTCAATCCGTTAATCGTGCAGATCAAGGGGCATCTGTTTTTATGACATGAAAAATGCAAAAATAAATAAGCTGAACCATATACAAGGAATTGTTACAATTTTTAGAATTTTGGTATAGGCAGATTGTGTGATCGCGCAGCCGCTTTGAGTGTATTAACCATAAGCATGGCAATTGTCATTGGTCCAACGCCTCCTGGAACAGGGGTGATCGCAGCAGCTTTTTCTTTTACGTTTTCAAAATCGACATCACCAACAAGACGTGTTTTCCCTATACCTTTTTCTGGTGCAGCAACGCGGTTAATACCGACATCAATAACAATTGCACCATCTTTTATCCAGTCTTTTTTAATCATTTGTGGGCGGCCTACAGCTGCTACTAGAATATCAGCGCTTCGACACACATCATCAAGGTCACGGGTACGACTATGGGCAATTGTCACAGTGGCATTGGCTGCTGTTAAAAGGGCAGCCATAGGTTTTCCAACAATATTAGAGCGTCCAACAACGACAGCATCAAGTCCAGATAAATCTTGCCCACAGTGTTGTTCAATCATCATCATGGCTCCAGCTGGAGTGCAGGGAATCATCGCATCTTCAAGTGCGTTTGCTGCGAGTTTTCCTACATTAATATAATGAAAACCATCAACATCTTTTTGGAAAGCAACGGCTTGTGTTATGCGATTTGTATTCATATGAGCAGGGAGAGGCAGCTGTACCAAAATACCATGAATTTTGGGATCAGAATTTAATGTTGCAATAAGTTGAAGGAGTTCTTTTTCTTGCGTTTCTTTAGAAACGACATGTTTGATTGAAAGAAACCCACATTCTTCGGCTTTTTTATTTTTTGAGGTGACATATACTTGACTTGCAGGATCATCTCCAACGATAATAACAGCGATACTAGGTTGTATATTATAGTGATGGCGGAGCTTTGCTGTTTCGGCCTTAACTTTCACAATAATCTCTTCAGCAAGTTTTTTTCCGTCGATAATATTATTCATTCAGAGATCCTTTCGGTAAGGCTGTTTGTTTTTTTTGTAAAGCATTTTCTAATAATACGATAGAGTTTTATAGCAATATTCATATGAGAACAGTAAAAATGGTTTTATAATGCTGTGGATTTATAGTTTTGAAGACTTTTAAATAATTGCTTTATAAAGAAGCAGCAACATTGCTGTTTGAATAAATTTTGGATAAAGAACAAAAATAATGAAGATACAAAGTGGGTATAGTGAATTATAGGATTATAAAAACTTTTTATGATCATTTAAGTTTGTTTTTAATCTGTTATAGGGGGATAAGTATAGAGGGATAATGTGCGCATCAGAATAATAAAATTTTTGAGCGGAGTTTTTATTACAATTATCTTTTTATTTGGAGTGGGGATTCTCGTTTTACCTTATCTTATTTCTACAGATGCGATTCGTATTCGTTTAGCGCAGGATTTAAGTGCATGGACGGGTTACAATGTGCAATTGCGTGATCCACCGCGGTTACATCTTTTTCCTTATCCTAAAGCATTTCTTTCTGGCGTTACTTTAACATCAAAAATGGATGATGTTGCGCCATTAATGGAAGCTGAATCAATAGAAGTTGATCTTTCTGTCGTCGATCTTCTTTGGGGACATATTTCTTTTTCAGAGACGCGGATTATGCGTCCTCAATTTGTTATGGAAAAGCCTGTTAAAACAATAGCAGATTTTTTTGATCGCTTTTCTCGCTCACAAGGTGCATTAGGGGTGGCAATACGTAATACGCGTGAAATATTAAAACATAATCCTGAGCATCCAGAGATAGAGCACCTTTTAAAACAACCTTTTGGACGGATTATCATTAAAAATGGTGTTCTTGTGTATCACGATAGTTTTTCAGGAGTAGCAGAAAAAATAACAGGATTAAATGCAACTTTAGATTGTCCAGAATCAACTCAGGAAGTGCGGTTACGTGCAGATGCGCGTTGGCGTGGAGAATTTACAAAATTATCACTTGATGCTTCTCAAGCATTGCTGCTTCTTGCAGGAGGCAAAAGTCATATTAGGGCAAGTCTCAATTCTGTACGTGGGGGAATAACTTTTACAGGAAAGGCTCGATTATCTGAATATTATATTTTTGACGGAAAAGTGTCGATGCGTTCTCCTGGATGGAATCAGACATTGTCTTGGGTTGGTGGAAATCAGTTTTGGGGACATAAATTAAAAATACCCATTGTATGGGAATCTCATTTTTTAGCGCAGCCAATGCATATCCAAATGAACAATGTTACATTTACGATGGGGAAAGCCAATGCGCGAGGAGCTTTAAAACTCGATTTTCAAGATTATGTACCAAATGTCATGGGCTCTTTAGCTTTTGATAACCTAGACCTTAGCCTCTTGGGTTCAATATTTTTTTCAGGAAAAAAGAAAAATGCCTGCTTTGATATGAGAACTTTTGATCGTATTGGCGTGGATATACGACTTTCTGCGCCACAAGCTAAAATAGGAAATATTTCACTCACAAATTTAGCTGCTGCAATACAAATAAGAGATGGGCATGGTATTTTTGATCTTGGACATGCGAATATTTGGGGTGGGGCCATTCAAAGTAATATTGAAGTTACCTCAGCTGGACAGAGAGTGCGTATTGGAGGAAATATTTCAGGCGCTTCTATTAATATGCAGGAGACTTTAGAAACCTTGGGATTTATTCCATTTATACAAAGCAAAACGAATTTTACTGCAACGGTACGAACACTTGCTGATTCTTGGCGAGAAATTTTTACGAAAATGCAGGGTGAGTTAACACTGAAGATGTCTTCTGGTCGGCTATTAGGGTATGATCTGAATGAATTACAAACAAGACTTTCAAATAAACAACAATTTCTTTTAATGAATAATGATACTTTTTCAACAACATTTGATCACTGGGATATTCAGACAAGCTTTTCAGAAGGTATGATGAAGGTAACAGAGTCATTAATGCGTACAGCAGACTTGAGCTTATCCATTCAAGGAACCATTGCAACTGCTATTGCGCAAGGGAAGGAAAATGAACTGATATTACAGGCACAACTACGCAAAAACTATAGATCAGAAACTTTATGTAAAGACGTCCAATGTCTTACTAATAGCCTTGCATGGCCTTTTACATTTTCTCTAAGCTCTAAAGAACAAAATCATGGTGATCTTTGGGTTACAAAAGATATTGATGCAGATTGAGTATCGTTTTTCATCTGTATAATATTCTATCCTATAATGGTAATTCGTCTTTTTGCAACTTAAAATTGTCTTTTAAATTTAAATCAGAGCTCCCATTATCGGAAGATTCTCTCATTTTAAATCCTTTCGTCGTGAAGCAGTAAAAACCATCCTCACCGTCATAATAAGTGAGGTTGGTATAGATAAATGACTGAAGAGAGGAATAAAAACCCTTCTTATGGAATCTTTCAAATACAAGAGATTCATAATATTGGTGCTAATCTTATAAAAGTTGCTAAAAAACATTAAAATTTTAAGGAGGATGTTGGCCAGTGCTTATTGAGTCGCAGAAGAAATACCATAGCCATCTTTGGTAATTGTATGCTTCCCGTCGGCTCCAACAGAACCAATTCCCACTGTAATCAAAATAAAGGCTAAGAGGGTTGTAATCGTAATAATTGTAGCTTTTTTAGCAGACATATTTTTCCTCCACGGATGCATCAATGACTGAATGCAAAGATGAATGGTGCATTATTTAAACTTTTATGAAAGCAGAATCACTTAAGGATCTATAAGTTCCTATTATTATCTCATAAAGCTAAAAAAACTCTATAATTCTTTAATATATTATAGTTCTATAGATATAATTTTTTCTTTTTGCTATATATTTTTCTTCATTTTTTCGATGACGATAGTGAGCATTGGCAAAATTTTTATGCGCATAAATTATAAACTTAAAAGATTATTTATCCGACAGACATTGGCTTTGAATGAAGAAATAAAGATAGAGGGGGCACAAGCTTCTTATCTTATGCATGTTTTGCGTATGAAAGAAGGAGCAGAAATTTTACTTTTTAATGGACAGGATGGTGAGTGGCTTGCTAAACTTATCACTGTTAAGAAAAAATTTGTTGTGGTTCAGCTTATCCATCAAGAAAGATTACAAACGACGCATTCCAATCTTATTTATTGCTTTGCTCCACTCAAAAATGCGCGGTTGGATTATATGGTGCAGAAAGCTGTTGAAATGGGGGTATCGATTTTGCAGCCTGTTATAACGCATCATACGCAGGTTACGCGTATCAATATGGCGCGTATGGAAGCCAATGTTATTGAAGCTTCTGAACAGTGTGGAATTTTATCTCTTCCTGAATGCGTATCGGTTCTATCATTAGCAGAACTTTTAGCACAGTGGGATGAGACACAGCCTTTATTCTTTTGTGATGAAGAGCATAAATCGCATAATCCATTACCTTCTTTTAAAAAGCGTGGCGTTACAACACCTGGTATTCTTATTGGACCGGAAGGTGGCTTTAGTGAAGAAGAGCGGAGCTTTTTAAAAAAACATCCTTTTGTGGTTCCAATATCATTAGGTCCGCGTATTTTACGCGCTGACACTGCCGCTGTTGCTGCTTTGGCTCTTCTTAATGCTACCGTGGGGGATTGGGCAATGGATTGAGAAGTCTGTAGAATCATTCTAAACAATTCATTTAAGACGATGATACCGATGATAGGATATGATAAGTTATGGCGCTTGATATAACCGATGAAAGTGAAATTTATAACTTAGATTCCTTGGTTAGCTATTTCCAAGGGGGGTATAAAGCAGAAGATGATTGGCGCATTGGTACTGAACATGAAAAATTTCCGTTTTATAGAGATGGTTTTCTTCCTGTTCCTTATGAAGGTGAGAGAGGAATCCGAGCGCTTTTAAAGGGGATGCAAAGCGTTTTAGGATGGGAACCTATTTTAGATGAAGGGAATATTATTGGGCTCGTAGGATCAGGTGATCAGGGGGCTATTTCTTTGGAACCTGGGGGACAATTTGAATTATCTGGTGCACCATTAAAAACAATAGGTCATACTTATCACGAGTTGATGGAGCATTTAACTCTTCTCAAGAAAATTTCAGAACCATTAGGGATTGGTTTTTTAGGTCTTGGAGCTAGTCCAAAGTGGACTTTGGCTGAAACGCCTAAAATGCCTAAGTCACGTTATCAGATTATGGCTGATTATATGCCGAAAGTGGGGCATAATGGTCTTAATATGATGTATCGCACATCAACGGTTCAGGTTAATCTTGATTTTTCATCTGAAAGTGATATGCGGCAAAAAATGCAAGTATCTATGAAGTTACAGTCTATTGCGACCGCATTATTTGCAAGTTCACCTTTTACAGAAGGACGTCCGAATGGCTTTTTATCTTGGCGTTCTGAAATTTGGCGTAATACGGATAATCAGAGGACAGGGGTTCTCCCTTTTATATTTTCTGAGCGCTTTGGTTTTGCTGATTATGTTGAATGGGCCCTTGATGTTCCAATGTATTTTGTTGTGCGTGATGGTCGTTACTATGATTGTACACACATAACGTTTCGTCAGTTTATGAATGGAGCATTAAAAGGACAAGTTGCAAATTCAATTCCAAACATGGGAGATTGGATTAATCACTTATCAACGTTATTTCCTGAAGTCCGATTAAAAAGATTTTTAGAAATGAGGGGAGCTGATTGTGGTTCTTGGAAGCGCATTTGTGCGTTGTCGGCTTTTTGGGTTGGGCTTCTTTATGATAGGGAAGCACTTAATGAGGCAGAGGCTTTGACAAAAGATTGGTGTTTTGAAGAAGTTTTAGAGTTGCGCCAACGCGTTCCTAAAGAAGGGTTAAGAACTCCTTTTCGTCAAACTATTCTTTTAGAGTTAGCACGTCAAGCTCTCGCTATTGCTCGCAAAGGCTTAAAAAATCGCAAACAGTATGATACGAATGGTTTTGATGAAACAAACTTTCTTAATCCTTTAGAAGAGGTTGTTGCAATGGGACAAACAGATGCTGAAAAATTTTTGTCCCATTACTATTCTATTTGGAATGAGTCTGTAGAACCTTTATTTTTAGAATGTGCCTATTAAATTTGAAGCAAGGATACTTCCTATTTTTTTAAAAATGCATATCACCGTGGTAGTTCATTCACTCATTTGCTCTAGAGAGCATATCCTACCTTGTAACATTTCTCATAACGGAAAGGATACAATACAAAAATTTCTTAGGGAGTGTGATTTTTATACCCAATAATATCACGATATTTCCGTAATCATAATGTTGTCCCTTTGTACAAAAGATAGTTCATAAGAGATAAAGCTTATTATCAAACATTTTTTATTCACTTGGCTAAGCCTACTTATGAATAGGTCTGAAAATAATATTTTTCACTTTTAAAAGGGATAAAAAAATATAATTTGCGGTTAATAGTCAATTATTATAATTCAGTATACGATGCTTATATGAAAGAGCATTTTATTATACAAAAATTATGATATCAATCTTTCAGTGTGCTAAAAAGACAGTAGAAAAAATACCGATAGATCTATGTATGTATAAATCAAGTTTATTTTTATAGAAAAAAGAAATATATTATGTAAATAGATAGAAATAAAGATGATAATATATAGAATTAATGTGTTAATTACATCATTAAATATTAATAAATAAAAATATTATCTTCATAGAGTTATATGAAATTATAAGATATTCATAGATAAGAAATAACTATTTGTATGCAAAGGGGTATTATATTAATATACTATTATTCTTGATAAAGATGCACGAGATAAAGAGATTGAATTTGCAACGAATGAGTGTTTGAATACGCACAAAAATTCAAAAAAGCACAACATTTCTATAGCAGAATAATCTTTATCAGTATGAGCGCAACTTATTATAGGCGATTAATTATCCCCATACATTGTAAATTTACTGTAAGACTGCTTTTAATGCTTTAAACTGTACTATTTATAAAATTTATAATATTTGTAGGCTTAAAGCCTCTCATTTTAATCATATACCCTCAGTCTTTTCCATTGTTTTCATTATCTAGAAATTTGTAATCGTCTTTGTTATGCTCTCACTAGGATAAGCAGCTTTAAAATGTGCTCGTCCCTCATCCGTAATGGCATCACGCTTCTGTAAACCGATGTTTTTCTTTCCTTTATTGAATTTGCAAATAAATGAGATTGTTTTTCATCATGAACAGTTACAGAGATTCAACGTTTTTATAAAGATACTGTGGAAAGCATTGACCTGTATCTATTGCATCTAGATTAGGCAAATTCTTAGCTATCAATACAGAAAAAACGCTTCGTGCTCCTATGCCTGTAATTTGTATCATCCTATTTTCAACTTTTTGTCCTCTCAGGACTATACGAGGCATTTGGTAAATTCCATCGTTGAGATTCCGATTATAATAAAACCACTGTTGCATAAAAGGATGATATGAACTCTGAGTGAGGCATGCCTCTTCAAATTCAAAACCTTTCCTCTTATTAGTTCTTGCGTAATATTATAACTCCAACTTATCTTTTTTATATCTAAAGTGACAAAATTATCTACAGCACGTGCACGTGTTGTTCGATCAGCATATAAATAGGTATCGTTAAAACGTTTTACTGCGCTATTATAAAAAGCAATCATATTATTTATATTTGCTGCTCAAGCTCCGCTCTCCAATGTTGCGACAGCTCTTGCACTAAGATGTTTCATCAGAGGTATTTCTACTCCTTTCTTATACATTTTTACCCATACGGCCAGCCCTGCTTGTGACGTGCAAGCAAATGATTTTGATTGATTCAAGATAAACAGGTTTGAAATGAGAGAATCTTACGTTATTCGGGACTCTCATTTAATTTTAATATGCAAAACAGTAAATTATCATTATAAATCAACATCTTGTCTTTCAAAGCCTTTTTATGACTATAAAAAGAGTTTTGAAAAATAAAAAAGCTTTCATTGAGAGCAAAGAAAGAATGTATAAAAAGTATTTTCAATAAAATAATTATATTTGAAGTGCTGATCAAAGCTATTGAGAGTGCAGTCCATAAAATGAGCAGAAGTAGCTTGTTGGTGTATTTTCTAGAAAAATCATGAATGTTCGATTGTTAATTCATCCTTGCTTGGAAAGCTCGCTTCAGTTCAAATAGAAAAAGAGAGAGGTAAGGAGATTTATAGGATAAGATATGCTGGAATTATTCAGTATTAAGATGCAATGAATGCTGCTTATATTTCTCTTTTTTAACTATTTTATGAGAGTGAAAATTTAAATAATAAGAAAATAATTTTATTTATTTTCTTTAAACAGTTATTAGTAGATAAAAAATTCTCTTTTAATCTATAAATTAAAAAAATAATGATTTTGTAAAAGCCTTGTAAGCTTTATAGGTTAATTTTAAATATCATGCATTGATTTTGAATTATGCAGATTATTTATGTCAACCATAATAATAGTGAGCATAGACAATGACATTTAATTTTTTCGTCAATTTATTTCTATTTGTTATTTTTTTATTGTTGGTTTCTCAAAGTAAGAAAATGCAATGGAGTCTTTCACTACGTGTTATGCTATGGCTTATCCTTGGCTTGATTTTTGGAAGTGTTTTGCAGTTTATTTATGGAGAGGGTGAAAGCACTTTATTGAAATCCGTTGAATGGTTTAACATTGTCGGTGAGGGCTATATTTTATTGTTGCAAATGATTGTTATGCCACTGGTTTTTATCTCTATCGTTTCAGCAGTTGCTCATTTACATTCTGTTTATGCTGTTGGAAAGATGAGTATAATAACAATTTCAATATTGCTTTTTACAACGGCTCTTTCAGCATTGGTTGGTGTGCTTGTGGTTAATTTTTTTGGATTAACAACCGATGGTTTGGTGCATGAAGGGCAAAATGTTTCTGCTCTTCTTGAAGGTCATATTTCTAAACTTGGAGATATGAATATACCAAAGATGATTTTGTCTATGATTCCTAAAAATCCATTTGCTGAGTTGAGTGGAGCTAAACGTACGTCAATTATTAGTGTTGTGATTTTTGCGTCATTTTTAGGTGCATCGGTTCTTCTTTTAAAGAAAGATGAGCCAGAAAAAGGAGAAAAAGCGCTTTTATTTATTCAAGTGGCACAAGCTTGGATTATGCGGTTAGTCCGTATTGTGATTGCTTTGACGCCTTATGGTATTTTTGCACTTATGACGAAAGTAGGAGCAATATCGCGTATTACAGATATTTTAAATTTACTGGTTTTTATCATTGCCTCTTATGTCGGTATTATTTTAATTTTTGGAATTCATGGTGTATTGCTTGGTATTTCTGGGATTAATCCCTTTCGTTTTTTCAAAAAGGTTTTACCGGTTTTAACATTTGCTTTTAGCAGTCGTTCAAGTGCTGCAAGTATTCCTTTGAATATTGAAGCGCAAACACAGTGGATAGGTGTACCACAATCCATTGCGAGTTTTGCAGCTTCTTTTGGGGCAACAATTGGACAAAATGGTTGTGCTGGTCTTTATCCAGCGATGCTTGCGACCATGATTGCCCCCTCTATGGGGATTAATCCTCTTGATCCTACTTGGATTGCTACGCTTATTGGTGTTGTAACGTTGAGTTCTATTGGTGTTGCTGGTGTGGGGGGAGGTGCTATTTTCGCTGCATTGATTGTGTTACCAATTATGGGGCTTCCTGTTACTTTGGTTGCTGTACTTATCTCTATTGAACCGTTAATTGATATGGGACGTACTGCTCTAAACGTGAGCGATTCAATGATAGCTGGAACGGTCACCAGTCAAATATTACGGACAACAGATAAAAGTATTTTTAAAAAATAATTTTAGATTATATTTTTTGGGCTGTAAAACATCTGTAAGAGATATTTGCGCTGAACCAGGCTGGAGCGGTTTTTGTTGATTGGGATGAGGAGCCCAACCAGAGAGCCAGATGAAAGAAAAATGTGCACGAATACGTCCATCAGGATCACTAAATCGTTGTGCATAGATTTCAGCTGCGCGGAGAAAAAAACGTTTGGATACAGGGCGTCGTGAACGATTTATGAGTGCATTTTGCATTCCCATAGCTTTAAGATCGTGCATAAGGTCAAACATTGTATTATAACGTATTGTGATATCTTCAACGTCTGCTACAGGAAGGGCAAAGCCAATACGCTGTAAAAGAGCGCCTGCATCACGAATGTCGGCAAAAGGGTAGACCCTAGGGCTTGCTCCATCATAAATTTCACTTTCAGCTTGCAGCAGGCTTTCGCGCAATTCTCTTAATGTACCAGCTCCTGCCATAACAGCAAGAAATAAGCCATCTGGTTTAAGGGTATTTTTTATCTGGCTTAGAACACCAGGGGTATCATTGGTCAACTGTAATGAAAGAAGTGAAACAATAAGGTCACAGTAACTTTGAGGTAAATCAAGAAATTCTCGATGACGTAAATGAAATTTTTTATCATGGCTTTGATAAAGCGGATCGGTCTCAATGCGTTCTATGGAACAAACTTTTCCAGATTTCATTAAAGCTTGCGCGGCAAGGTCTGTATGGCTGTGTAAATCGAGAGCTAATGTAAAGAGGCGATCAACAGTGCTAAGGCGTTTATAGAGATCTTCTGTCATGTGAGAGAGTAAAAAGTCACATCCTTTTTTTGCTTTTTGAAAAGCACGTTTTCGGAATTGTTCAATGCGGTTATGATCAAAAATTAAAGGATGCGACATATTGTAGAACACTTTCGATCTATGAAAGAATATATTTTGAAAAGGTTCATTATTTGTGCAAGCTCTGTCAAGTTTATAATATGAAAAAAATAAATTTATAGAAGGTAAGAGTTTTTAAAGGAATTAAAATTATAAATTGAGAAAATACAAAGGAACTTTTGTTCTGAGGGAAACTTGTAAAAGCCTAAATTTATAATGTTGTATTTTCGAGAAGCGGCGTTAAATAGCGGAGATATACTAAGTAAGTTCGTTGAACGCTTGAAAACGATGCTTTATCCACCAATTTGTCCTGGATGTAAGCAAAATGTTTCTACTTATGGTACGATTTGCTCCGAATGTTGGAAAGATCTTCAATTTATTACGAAACCTTATTGTTCTGTTATGGGGACTCCTTTTGTTTGTGATATGGGGGATGGTTTTCTTAGTGGTGAAGCACTCCGTAATTCCCATCCTTTTTCACGTGTTCGCTCAGTCATTGTTCATAAAGGGCTTGCACGAACTTTAGTAACGCGCTTAAAATATGGTGATCATATAGAATTGGCATCATTTATGGCCAATTGGATGACGTTTGCTGGACGCGAGGTTATTGATGATTGTGATGTTATTATTCCCATTCCATTGCATTTTCGTCGTTTTTGGGAGAGGCGTTATAATCAATCTGCTGAGCTTGCACGTTATATTGCAGCATCACAAAAAAAGCTTTTAAAACCGAGTTGGCTTGTTCGTTGTCGGCATACCCGTCCGCAGGTTAGTCTTTCTTCGAGAGAGAGAAAACTTAACGTAAAAAATGCTTTTAAGGTTTCGCATAAAGTTAAAAAATATCTCAAAGGATGTTCTGTTTTGCTGATTGATGATGTATTTACAACGGGTGCAACAGTTACAGCAGCAGCTGCTGCATTAAAAGATGCAGGTGCACGACAGGTTGATGTGCTAACATTTTCGCGTGTTCTCAAAGAAGATTCTATTTTTCCCTCTTCTTAAGAGGAATTTAAAATGAATATTATTAAAAAAATATTGGAGGATAATACTATGAAAGAGATAATAATTTATACACGCCCTGGTTGTCCTTATTGTACAAAAGCACGTGATTTGCTTAATAAAAAAGGCGTAAAGTATACAGATATTGATGCTTCCACATCCCTTCGCCAAGAAATGGTACAGCGTGCAAATGGACGTAATACATTTCCACAAATTTTCATAGGTGATTATCACGTTGGCGGTTGTGATGATCTTTATGCTTTAGAGGCTGAGGGAAAGCTGAATTCTCTATTACAAGGCATATAATATTTGTAAATTACATATTCTTAAGACCGTTTTGCAAGAAGGAGATAGTTAACGCCCATGTCTTTTGAGCGATTCCAGCTGTCGTTTAATGGGTTATAAGTAATACCTATCTCATCAATGACAGTCAGAGCGTTTTTTGATAAGAAATTTTTAAGTTCTAGAGGTTTTAGGAATTTTTTATAATCATGGGTTCCTTTAGGAAGCCAACGTAGAATATATTCAGCGCCTACAATAGCAAGCCCCCATGCTTTCCATGTGCGGTTGAGTGTTGAGACAAACATCAACCCTTGTGGTTTCAACATTTTTGCTGTAGCTGCTATAAAGAGATTAACGTCAGCGACATGTTCAACAACTTCCATATTAAGGATGATATCAAATTTTTCTCCTTCATTGGCGAGTGCTTCTGCCGTAGTGGTACGGTAATTAATGAAAAGATCATTTTGGGCTGCATGAATTTTTGCGACTTCAATATTCGTTTGTGAAGCATCAACGCCTACGACCATAGCACCAAGACGTGCCATTGGTTCAGATAACAAGCCTCCTCCACAGCCAATATCAAGAATTTTCAAATTGTGAAAGGGCGTAAGTGAAGAAGGGTCACGATTAAACTCTAAACAGATTTTTTCTCTGATGTAAGCAAGGCGTGTTGGGTTAAATTGGTGAAGAGGTCGAAATTTTCCTTGTGGATTCCACCATTCTGTAGCAATACGTGAAAAATGATCAATTTCACTTTGATCAATAGTCGTTTGTGTTTCATCGATCATGTTGCCTTCCTTTATTTTTAATGATCAGGTCAAGTAGATTTTATACAAAGTCAAGAGAAATTAATATAATCATAATGAAACTTGCACAAATGATAGATATTCGCTATGTCGAGAAAATGGTTAGTTGATACAGCATCTAATTCTCATTACTGTTTGAGATAAGAGATGTAAAGGTAAGAGTGTTATTAATGGCGCGCATTGTCATGAAATTTGGTGGAACATCTGTAGCAAACATTGAATGTATTCATAATGTTGCACGGCATGTCAAAAGAGAGGTTGATGCAGGCAATGAGGTAGCCGTTGTCGTATCTGCGATGGCTGGTAAAACAAATGAACTTGTTCAGTGGACAAGTGATGCTTCCTCTATGCATAGAGATGCTCGTGAATATGATGTTGTGGTTGCTTCTGGTGAACAGGTTACGTCAGGTTTGTTGGCTTTGACACTTCGGGAAATGGGGGTGAATGCACGTTCATGGCTTGGTTGGCAAATTCCTATTCATACAGACAATGCGCATGGCCGTGCACGTATTACTAATATTGATGGATCTTTTTTAATCGAGTGTTTTCAGGAAGGTCAGGTTGCCGTTATTGCTGGTTTTCAGGGGGTGACTCCGGATAATCGGATTTCTACCTTAGGACGTGGAGGATCAGATACAAGTGCTGTTGCTATAGCCGCTGCTGTACAAGCTGATCGCTGTGATATTTATACGGATGTGGATGGTGTTTATACAACGGATCCACGTATAGAGCCGAAAGCGCGTCGTTTACCAAAAGTAGCTTTTGAAGAAATGCTAGAAATGGCTTCTCTTGGTGCAAAGGTTTTACAGGTTCGTTCTGTTGAATTGGCAATGGTTCATAAGGTTCGTACCTTTGTGCGTTCAAGTTTTGAGAATCCTGATGCGTTAGGCATGGAGGATCCAATGAGTTCTTCTGGAACACTTATTTGCGATGAGGATGAAATTGTGGAACAACAAAATGTTACTGGTATTGCTTTTGCTAAGGATGAAGCACAAATTTCCCTTCGGCGGCTTGCTGATCGTCCAGGGATCTCGGCAGCAATTTTTGGTCCCTTGGCTGAAGAACGCATTAATGTTGATATGATTGTGCAAAATATTTCTGAAGATGGCTCAAAAACTGATATGACTTTTACGGTACCATCATCAGATGTAGAAAAAGCCGTTACACTTCTTGAGAAGAATCGCAAAGAAATTGGATTTGATGTTCTCCAATTTGAAAGCGATCTCGCCAAGGTATCTGTGATTGGTATTGGAATGCGTAGTCATGCAGGTGTTGCCGCTACAGCATTTAAGGCTTTGGCTGAAAAGGGTATTAATATTCAAGCAATTACGACCTCAGAAATTAAAATTTCTATTTTGATTGATAGTGCTTACACTGAACTTGCGGTTAGAACATTACATGCTGTTTATGCACTTGATAAGGGATAAGTATTTTTTAGTTTCAATAACGTAAAGCTTTAATATATATTAATAATTTTTGTTAAGGATAATTTATATTTTAAACTTAAATGGAATATTTAATACAGCAGAATTCTCTTATTTTAAACTTATTCATGATGAATTTAAAATGGTCACTTATATATTACAAGAGAAAGATGTTTAGGTAAAAAACTCTGTTTAAGAAGGGATATAAAATATGCCGTCTATAAACGTTTTAGAGCCTATAGAGTGGGATGGAGAAGACTTTACGATAAGCCTTAATAGAACTAAGGAACAATGCACTGCGTTTATTGAAAGAATGCATGTTACATGAGGGACAGCCTCGTGAATACAGATTTAATATTATAAATCTTAGAGAAATGGGCGCTCATTGGATTAGTGACGGAATTACCAAAAATAGAATTGATGATGTATTTTCTAGAGATGTTTATTTTGTCATCAAATGATTGTTTATGACTTTATGTACATCTTGAAAATTTAATTTTTTCCGTATTATGAGGCAATAAAAAAATATATCTCTATAGACAATATTTATGTTGCACTATAAGTTATAAAATTACCATATCTTATGCGTTTATAGCTTCTTCAGAAGTACTTTTCATAAAATCATGTAAATATAGATCAAAACTAATGATAATGTTACAGTGTGTTGCTTTTATGATTTTATTACTTAATTTTTATTCATGTCTATTTCTCTTTTTTGAATTATGATTAAGATTTTCAAAGTTTTTGATACCTCCATATGTTCTTTAGGTTAACTTTCTTCCCTTAACTACTCTATTATAAGTATTTTCTGTGTCATACTGCCAATCACATATGAAATACATTCTTTCGTTTTTGCAGTATATCGTGCTAGTTTCTTATCATGTTTACATATTTTGCAAATGGTGGTCTTTGTAAGTAAAGCTCTTCTTGTGAGAAATATAGCCATATTATTTTACTCTTCTTGTATTTTATGTGGTGTTGTATAAATTCGAAAGTCTCGGAAATATTGCTTTTTAAATTATCTATAAAGAGTATTTTATGGTATCAAGAAATATAGAGCGAGCTCTTTAAACAAAAAGAAAATAAATATCAAATAAAAGCGGAAAAAGGGGAGAACAACGATATATATGCTCTATTTTTCCACCAATCATATGTTTTAGAATAGTCTAAATGACGAGGATTTTCTTTTTTCCTGCGAGTTAATTACGTAAACTAGAGTGCTTCCTGTGAAAGCATGCTTCAAGTTTAATTCTTTCATGGAGTGAGACAAGCGATGTGTCGATGATAAAAAACGGGAATATTTTTCCACTCCATTGTCAATCTAGTAGTGATGTTATGACGTTGTTATTCCAAAAAAATCTTTTGTTTTTTGTTATCTGGATCAATATCTAATATCAGCGTAGATGCATATTTGACGATATATATTGAGACGGGTAAGGGGCCTACGAGCAACTCCTGTTTTTGTATGCCAGATAGGAACAAGGATGGTGTGTATACCTCTGTTGGGGTAATTTCTGGAATGGAGATAAAACCTAATTTGGGGAGAATATGAAGCCATAAAAGTGAAAACCAACTTCCATTTTACAACTTTCTTTTAATTCTGCTTTACAACTTTCAAAGGGATTGACAGCAATATCTTTTAAATAATGGATATTACACATTGGTTCACGTTTTTGTTTATTGCGTTATTAAATCATATATGCCTTTCACGTAAAAAAACGCTATTATAGTGCCAATTTACGCGCTTGTTTTGAAGAAATATCTCCCCCCAAGCTCCCCTACTATTATGGCGCTTGTGGATGGCATAACGTAAAGTTTATTGGGCCCCATCTCCTTCTTAGATCAAAGGTGTCAGTTGGCCGTTATCATTTAATTTTTAGTTTTCGTGTTGAACAGCTCTTGTATGGATATGATGAAGCATTCTTATTTCTTTCCTCAATAATCCATATTTCTCTTCGGCTTGTGACGTGTAAGAGAATAGTCTTGATTGATTCATCATGTACAGATTTGAAATGAAGAAATCATACGATATTTGAATTTCATTCAAGATTTATAATGATAAATTAAATATTTTTACCCAACAATAATGTGCTTTTTAAGAAGATAAAATTAAAGTTGTTTAGAATACCGGCAATAAAATCAGTAACGAGGAGGGTGGTTTATTGGAAAAAAATAAACCATGGAATTACTTAACTGATTATTGAACTTTGCTTATTCTTATCTGTTTCGTATAATTAAACATAAGATATTGATTCATAATAATTAATTTTTTCTTTATAGTGAATAATAGTCCCGACAAAAGGCAGCTTTTATGAAACCACGAAGCCTTTTATATTGAAACAATTAAAATCATTTCTGTGCATATCATGAGTGGAGCTGGTGAATGAGTAAAAGAATATTGAAGAAAGGAATAAAATATCTCTTATAAGACTTCTTAAGAGTCAAAGGTGTTGCAACATTAGAAGCTCGTAAATAGTATGATGATGTTAGTTTTCTCCTTTATAAGTGTAAAGATGAGGCGAGACAACAGCTTTTACATTAAATATCGTCCGAACCCAACAAATGAGCGAAATCGCTTTTTAAAAGTTCTGCATAAAAATGTATTTTCAGTTAGTTTGTTAGGAACTATGAGAAATTCCTTTATTGCGCTTAATATAAATAAATCCATATCCCAGACCAATAAGAGCAGATAAACCTGAGCCACAAAGGACCCCAATTTTTGCCGCATCAAGCAGAATAATATCTTTAAAAGCGAGCATTGAAACAAAAATAGACATTGTAAAGCCAATTCCTGCTAAAAAACCAATGAGTAAAACGCCTGTCCAGGTCATATGAGGGGGTAGGCGGCATAGCCCTGATTTTACAGCTATATAACTGGCAGTGATAATACCAAGAGGCTTACCGATGAAAAGACCAATGACAACACCCAGAACAATCAAGAATGATTTGTCAGAAGAAAGATCAAAGTTTGCAAAACTTACTCCTGCATTTGCGAAGGCAAAAACTGGCATGATACCGTACGCAACCCATGGATGCAATGCTTTTTGAACACGTGTTACTGGGGCAATCATGGCCCGTTGTCCTTTGCGCATCTTTTTCAATGCTGTTGAAATATGATGCAGATCTGTTTTTGTATTTTTTTCTTGAAGAATTTGCATAGCGTTACTGAGCATGGTGAGTGGCGCTACAAGAGTACGGGTGGGAAGAACGGGAGTCATCATCCCTAAGATTACGCCAGCAAGCGATGGGTGAACGCCTGTTACCATTAAACCCCACCAAATGATTGCACCAGGTAAAATGTAAAGCCATGCTGATGCAAGCCCGATCCACTGAAAAAATAGTACCAAAGCAATACCTGCTCCTGCAATCATTAAACCGCTAGGATCAATGTTTGTTGAGTAGAAAAAAGCAATAATAAGAACAGCGATAATATCGTCAATAATCGCTAATGATAGAAGAATAATATGAAGATTAGAAGGAATTTTTTTTCCTAGAAGAGCAAGAATACCTAGAGCAAAGGCAATATCTGTTGCTGTTGGCACAGCCCAACCGCGGATATGTCCCTCGTTAAAATTGAAGATAAAGTAAATAATTGCAGGAACACAAACGCCTCCTATTGCAGCAACAATTGGTAAGATTGCTTGTTTAAAATCGGCAAGAGCACCTTCATGAATTTCGCGTCGAATTTCCATTCCTGCGACGAGAAAGAAAATAGTCATAAGGGCATCATTAACCCAGAAATGTAAATCCCATGAAAGAGTGAAATGACCCAAATTAAAGCCAAGAGGTGTATGCCAAAAAGATTCATAGAAAGCAGCATATTTAGAATTGGCAAAAATAAGTGCAGAAGCAGCAGCTAATAAAAGAACAACACCACTAAGAGCTTCAATATGGAGAAAACGCTCGATAGCAGAAAGCGCTTGATTAGTGACACGAGAAGCGCGATTAGGCAGGCGATTTGAAGATAAATCAGACATGAACAACTCCAAGCATCGACAATTTTAGATTCTATATTCTCTGTATAAATGACTCTGTATGATACCTTCTGTATCATACAAAAGAAAAAAGAGGAACAAAGTTCTTAATTTATAGGCAAGATCATCATGTTTAAAGCACAAAATGTTTAAGGTGATGTTTCATTTTTAATAGTGAGATGTACTTTGCTTAAAGCCTTAGATAGATCATTTTGTAGAGCAGATTCGAGATCAACTATTGCGAGACCTTTATTATCGTTTGCTTTAATTTTAACGATCAATGTTTGTGGATTTTTAGCAAATTCTCCTAAGGATTTTGAAATTTTTTCTGCTTCGTCATGATTTTTTAGCAGAATTTTTGGGGTCTGCGTCATCATTAGATAGAAATCGTCATAAAGTTCCTTTTTTAGATCATGTTGGCTGTCATTAAGATTTTGCGCAAGATAAGAAAAAAGCTTATCAATGAAACCTGCATCCGTATATTGTATATCAATTTCATTGATGCCAAGGTCTTGAGACGCAGCAATCATTATATTTTTCTGACCCGAAAAAAGCTTTTCATCAACATCAATAACCTTAGCCGATATGTTCCCAGATCCAACGTTTTTCATATTGAAAGACATTGTATCAAGAAAGAGTATACGTTTTTTTTCATCGTAAGAAATATCAATTTTTCCTGAAACATTAAAGCGCTCAAAGTTCAGATTTTTGAAGAAATCTAAGTCTTTTTCATTCATTTTTTTAGGTAAAACGGAAAGGTTATTGAGAGAAAGAAAAAGCTTTTTAGGGATAGGTTGTTTCCACAAACTTGGTTTGAATTGGAATGATTCGAGCGTTGCTTTCAACTGCGGTATATCAACGGTGATATTATCAATTTTGGCATCCGCTGAGGTAATGGCGAGCAGTATGTTTAGAAGAAGACCATTTTGTGCTACTTTTTCAGCGATTTTATTATTCTCTTTTCTTGCATTAAGATAAGCTTTGATTAAATTTTCAGGAGTTTGCTCAAGCGGTTTCATCTTTAAACCAGATGTTTTAAATTGCCCAAGGAAGAAAGAGCTGTTTTTTTCTGCTTCTTCAAAAATATCGACATTTATATTATTCAAAGAAATGGGGCCAGTAACGGTTTTACCTTGATTGAGAGCATTGTTTTTTCCAAAAATGATAGAGTAGGCATAGTTGATGTCGATATCATGGGCTTTTATTGTATCACTTTTAGCCATAAGTTGCATCTGTTTGGCACCATTTGCTACGACCGTTTTAAGATCCATATTTTTGATACTAACTGAATGGATATGGTTATTTCTAAAATCAGAAAGCTGGAAATTCTTGATTTCAACCGTTTCTGTTCGGTTATTTTTATTTTCTATAGAAAGTTGTATATTGGGAGCAATAATTGAGGAAAGCTCAATACGCATCATTGATTGTAAAAGACGTGATGTTATCGTTCTATCTTTTTCTTTTAAGGATACATTCCGAAGAGAAATTTGGGGAATTTGCACATGAATATTATTATGCTTTAAATCAACATTATAAAATGTAAAAGTTCCGGGAATAAAGGAAAGAGGAGGACGGGCAGAAATGGCACCAATTTTAAGTGATGTACCAGCTGGAACAGGTATTGTCACATTCTTCAAATTGATTTTACCTAGAATGCTTACTTCAGATGTTTCGGCTTTTATGGAATGACGGGCTATTTCTTTTCTTACAAAACTGTCAAGATAGGGTTTTGCAATATAAAATCCACCAACAATTATAATTGCCAAGATAGCAACAAATCCAATAATGCAAGTGAGCCAATATCTGAGGTTACTTTGATACCCACTATTAAGATTGACCATTCTTTCTTCTTTCATTTTTATCACTCTTTGAATTGAGAGTGAAGATAAATTCTTTTAAGCAACGACAAAGGTTTAAATATAGCGTGTACCAGTTTCAACAATTATCTACTCTCTATATTAGAGTTATTCTCATCTTTTTTGCAATATAGCTTTATCAACTTTTATCAATTTTCTTTGGGTTCAGCACTTTATAGAAAAGCACGCATAATAAGGAGAGGCAAGTTTATGCGCATCATAATTTTTTATCACTTTAAAATTATCCTAAAATATTCCGATGTCTGCTTTTATCTTGCTGCTGTTTATAGGAATATTTAAAACATAAAAAATATGTTCTTGTTCATTATAATTTAAAGGGGAGAGGTAAGTGTTATGACAGAAAATCAAATAATGGCTTTTTCGATCATTGGTCTCATGATGGTTGTTTTTATTTGGGATCGATTTCGTTATGATCTTGTTGCTATTTGTACATTATTAATAGCTTGTGCCCTTGGTCTTGTTAGTCCGAAGGAAGCTTTTAGTGGTTTTAGTAATGATATCGTTATTATCGTGGGGAGTGTGTTTGTTGTCAGTACTGCTGTATCTCGCTCTGGTATAATGGAATTTATTATCCAACGGATATGGCCAGATGTGAAATCGGTGCGTCTTCAATTAGCTTTTTTGGTTCTTTCTGTTGTCGTATTATCAATGTTTGTTAAAAATATTGGTGCTTTAGCGATTATGCTTCCGATAGCTTTTCAGTTTGCACGTCGTTCTCAGGTTTCTCCTTCTGTCTTTTTGATGCCCATGGCTTTTGGTTCTTTGTTGGGGGGGCTTATGACACAGATAGGAACATCTCCCAATGTTGTTATTTCAGCGATGCAAGAACGTTTAGCAGGAACACCTTTTACTATGTTTGATTTTACACCAGTTGGTGCGGTTATTGCGACGGCTGGTGTTTTATATTTGGTTCTTTTTTATTGGCTTTTGCCTGTGCGTGTACGTTCAGGTGTATCGTTTGATGATGCCATTGATATTCGTAATTATGTTGCAGAAGTGCATATTCCAATAAATTCACCGATTGTGGGAAAAAATATTGTTGATTTGGTTAAGCCATCAAGTGGTGATGTTATGGTGATTCAAATCATCAGAAACAAAGTATCTATTTCACCATTACCAGATTTTGTTTTGTCTGAAAATGATATTATTTTGCTGGAAGGATCACATACAGGGTTAGATAGCGTGATGAACTCTGCTCGTTTAGAGTTTTCTAAGGGGCGAACTATTGCTGCAGGTGATAAGGACAGTGACATTGATATTATTGAAGCGGTCATTACCCATAATTCACCTCTTATTGGTATTAGTGCGAAAGAGTTTTCCCTATTTGATCACTATAATGTAAATTTGCTTGCGTTAAGTCGTCAACATGAAAGGGTGCGGGGAAGACTTGATGATATTATTTTCCATCTTGGAGATGTGATTGTTTTGCAAGGACAGGATGCAGTTATTCCAAATTTATTAAGAGAATTGAAATGCTTGCCCCTAGCAAAACGAAATATTGTGTTTGGAAATTTACGACATGGTTTCATCTCTTTAGCTGTTTTATTTATAGCAATTATTTTTACAGCTTTTCATATTGTTCCAGTTGCTTTTTCTTTCTTTTCTGCTGCTGCTGCAATGGTGATCTTTCGTGTTTTACCCGCGCGTGATCTGTATCAGGTATTAGATGGCCCAATATTAGTGCTATTAGCGGCTCTTATTCCAGTGAGTGAAGCGTTAGAGAAAACAGGATGTACGGATCTCATTGGTCAATGGCTGAGCCAATTGGCAATATTTTTCCCGCCATCCGGTGCTTTAACGCTTATGTTGGTGACAGCTATGTTGGTCACGCCATTTTTGAATAATGCAGCAACAGTGATGATGGTAGCACCAATTGCGTCAAGTTTTGCTCATTCCCTTCATTATAAGCCTGAAGCTTTTTTGATGGCTGTTGCAATTGGTGCGGGTTGTGAGTTTCTTACACCTATTGGACATCAAAGTAATATGCTCGTGATGGCGCCAGGAGGATATCGTTTTAGTGATTATCCACGTTTGGGTGCTCCATTGGCGGTGTTGATCGTTATTATTGCTGTTCCAATGCTTATGTGGGTTTGGCCCTTACAATAGGATATTTTAAAAAACTTTAAGGATCAATTATAAAAAGTTGTTAATCGCATGAAGATAAGCTGAAGGGATACACTTTGTATATAGAATTTTAACTGAAGATTTGGAATTATACCACACTTTAATCACGGCGCTTCGGTATTTTTGATACAGATAAAACTTTATCTATTTGGTTTTAGTAGACATTCGTGGAAATTTACTGTTTATTCAAGTTTTTTCAAGAATTAGTTTTTCTATTATAATTGTATAATTCAATACAACCAACGATTGCGGTTGAAGACTTCAAAAGATTATCCCTCTATATAATGGGGAGAAAGTTCGCTTGAGATGATAGGCAATCATGATAAATATTAAGGCAGTGAATTTTTCATAAGACTCAATATATGTAAAGGCTGTAATGTGAATAAACAGGGTGCTTACATCATTTTCGATTAAGACTGTTGCAAAAATCTGATTGAATTGGCTACATGTTGATTTAAAATAAATAAACGAGCAATTTAAAGATTTTTAGTTAATTAGGGCTACCATCTTTATCCATTTATGCGTAAAAGCATAGGTGAAGTAACTTTTTTCAAGGTATGATATATGTCGTATGATAGTTTTATTGCTGAAGTGAATGCAGAATTTCGTCAGGAAAAGGCGCTTGCTTTTTGGAGACGGTATGGTTTTTCAATTATTGGAGCAGCTATTCTTTTTATATTCATGATAGTTGCTTATCAAGTTTATCATCATACACAAATAAAGAAAGCTGGTTATATTGGTGATGCATTTGTAAAGAGTCTTGATCTTGCGGATACACGTGATTTTGATAAAGCGATAAAGCAATTAGAAACGGTTAAAACCTCTCATTTTGGGGGGTATCCTTTTCTTGCTCGTTTACGTGAGGCTTCTTTACTCATGGAGAAAGGTGATATTATTAAGTCAGTGGAGATCTTTGATTCTGTTGCAGCGGACGAGAAAGCACCGCAGATTTTGCAGAAAGTTGCAAAAATTCGGGCGGCTTATATTCTGGTTGATACAGGGACATTAACTGATGTTGAAAAGCGCATCAAAGATATGGCAAGTGATACCGATCCTATGCGTATGTCTGCAAGAGAAGCTTTAGGCTTAGCTGCTTATAAGGCGGATAAAATGGATGAGGCGGTTTATTATTTTAAGAAAATTTCTGAAGAAGGTTCTTTGGGTTTAAAAATAACAGATCGGGCTCGAATGATGCTTGAGCTTATACAAGCAGAGGGCAAGGCAAATAAGGAATAAATCGATGAGCCTTACCATTGCTATCGTTGGTCGTCCCAATGTTGGGAAGTCAACACTATTTAATCGTTTGGTTGGGCAAAAATTGGCTTTGGTTGATGATAAGCCTGGTGTAACACGTGATCGGCGTATTCATACGGCAAAACTTCAAGATCTACGTTTTTATGTGATTGATACGGCTGGGCTGGAAGAAGCAGGTGATCATACACTTGAGGGGCGTATGCGTTCTCATACAAAAGTTGCAATTGATGAAGCGGATCTTATTTTATTTGTATTTGATGCAAAGAGCGGAATAACACCAAGTGATTTAAATTTTTCTTCATTGGTTCGTAAATCAGGAAAGCCAATTGTGCTTGTTGCCAATAAGTCTGAGTCAAGAGCGGCAACAGGAGGAGAGTATGAGGCGTGGTCATTAGGTTTGGGGGAGCCTTGCCCAATATCGGCTGAACATGGTTTGGGACTTAGTGATCTGCGTGATGCAATTATAGATGCTGTTGGGTCAGAGCATGCTTTTGGCAACAACAAAGAAGAAGATAGAATGATACAACCTGCATCTGTTGGTGATGATGTAAAGGATTTGGAAGGAGAGGAGCTTATTTACGATGAAAGTAAGCCCATTAGGATTGCAATTGCGGGGCGTCCCAATACAGGAAAATCCACTCTTATCAATAGTATGTTGAAACAAGAGCGATTGTTAACAGGACCAGAAGCAGGACTCACGCGTGATTCTATTTCTGTAGATTGGGAATGGCGTGGTCGTCATATTAAACTTTTTGATACTGCAGGTTTACGTCGAAAATCGAGAATTCAAGAAAAATTAGAAAAACTATCTGTTGCAGATACTTTACGTGCTATTCGTTTTGCAGAAGTGGTGGTCATTGTTTTTGATGCAACGATACCTTTTGAAAAGCAGGATTTACAAATTGCTGATCTTGTGATTCGTGAAGGGCGTGTTCCAGTTATTGCTTTCAATAAGTGGGACCTTATTGAAAACAGTCAGATCACATTGATTGATTTGCATGAAAAATGTGCGCGATTTCTTCCTCAAGTTCGTGGTTTGAGAGCTGTTCCTTTATCAGGACAATATGGTCAAGGGATTGATAAACTGATGGAAAATGTCATGATGATGCACCGTGTATGGAATCGTCGTATTTCGACGGCTAAATTGAACCAATGGCTTGGAGCTGTTGTGGCACATCATCCACCTCCTGCGGTTTCTGGACGTCGACTTAAGGTTAAATACATCACACAGGTTAAGACACGTCCTCCTGGATTTATGATTTCCTGCTCGCGCCCCAAAAGTATGCCCCAGTCGTATTTGCGTTATCTTGTCAATGGGTTACGTGAAACATTTGATATGTCTGGTATACCCGTTCGCATATCATTACGAGCCTCTGATAATCCTTTTGCGACACGTTCCAAGAAGAAATGATAATTCTTTAATTTTTTAAGTGAATGAAATCTATACTTAAGAATCTTAAAAATAAGTTTTTTAATGATCTTTCTTTTCATAAAAGAAAAAGTTTTATTTGCTAAAGTTTTAATTTTATTGATAATCATTTATTATGAGCGCTATTGAATAGAGCTCTCTCATCTTGATAAAGATCATTTATTTGCATGTCATGAGAAGAGTTTAATAGGGAGTATTTAAGAATTTAATAGGGAGTATTTAAGAAAGAGTACATAATCCTCTTAATGGGTTATTTAAGTGCAAGAATAGATGCAATATGAGGGTAGGGGAATATAATTATGATGCTTGTTTGAAAAGCAGCATTAGATTATCGTTTCATAAAAATAAAGCTTATGAATAAGCGCTTTTGCTTGTTTGTCTGAATAAAAAGCAAAAATATTTGCTGAATATCCACAGATATTCAATTGTAAGGAGCGAAGTTTATAAAAGTGGATTAAAATTGTATAAAGTGGTATGGTAATCATAGTTAAATTTTATTGTGTTCTATTGGCTTAATCTATTTGAAATTTTTGATTTATTAATATCTTGTATTTAAAGGAGGTTCTCTTAATACCCTCAAGCTCATTTCGTGATGAGGCTTGTAATGGCGTATATAAAATACTTTGCGAATAGGATCATACAGAAACCATTGATTATTATCATTTTCATAAAATGAAAAGTGCAAGTTTATTCGAATAAAAGGAGAAAACCAACGTTCTCATACTGTTTTTAGTTTTCTATGTTCTCTTTCAAAACTAGGACTGATATAACATTGGGAGTTGGAAAATAAGATGGTATTAGTTTACATCTTTCGTTAAGCGTAAAATGGTTGTTCTATAAGTTTTATATTATTCACGGGAACTTTTCGTTATACATTCACGGGTGCTGTCGTGAAATCGGTTTAGGTGCTTAGAATATCTTTTTAAGAAAGCATGTAAATTGAAAAATACGTTATTTCTGCAATGAAATTTATACGATAACTTGTGATAGATTTCTTTTAGTATCTTGACGAATAAATTCGGGAACAATATGATGCACACGGTTTTATGAAATGTATTCTTACGTTGCTTTTTAATTAAGGAGCCAATGATGGCGATGGGCGAGAAACCCGTTATGAGCCGTAAGGAGGCTGAAGAGAAAAAGCAAGGAGAGTGTCTTCATTCAGAGGATTTGGAATGTCGTAGTAGGAACTTAAGCGTAGCTTTAGTGCGCAAGCAAGCATTAAAGAAGCGGGAGTATAAGAGTAAGCGGGAAAAATCACAAGGAAGGATGGCAGGTGCAATTAAGCTTTCCAGTGAGTTTCTGGCAAGTATTATAGTTGGTATTGTTTTGGGGTTGGGGTTTGATAAGTTAGCAAGTTCATGGCCTTGGGGATTGGTATTTTTTCTCTTCTTTGGATTTGCTGCGGGTGTATTGAGTATTCTTCGGTCTGTGGGGTATGTTTCCTCCAGTCAATTAGGAAAAAAAGGCGTATTGCGCCAAGATAAACAAGATAAAGGGGCCAATGAGAGGTCCGATAAATGAGGTTGAAGTGACAGCACACGCTCCAGATCCTATTCATCAGTTTGAGGTTTCAAGGCTGATTAAGATTTCCATAGGAAATATGGATTTATCGTTTACAAATGTATCATTGTTTACAGCCCTCACGGTTGTTGTAACTTCTATTTTTCTCTTTATTTCATCATCGAGTCGTGGATTGGTTCCAACGCGGATACAGTCTCTTTCGGAAATGGCATATGAATTTGTAGCATCAACTCTGCGGGAATCATCTGGTGTGCAGGGAATGCAGTTTTTCCCTTTAGTTTTTTCTCTGTTTACTTTTATTTTGGTTGCTAACTTTATTGGTCTCTTTCCTTATTTTTATACGGTTACGTCTCAAATCATGATCACGTTTTCGTTAGCAATGGTGGTAATCTTGACGGTGATTGGTTATGGCTTTTATAAGCATGGGGTCAGTTTTTTGAAACTGTTCGTTCCCAGTGGAGTTCCTGTTGTGGTTTTACCTCTGGTGACAATGATTGAGGTTATTTCTTTTCTCTCCCGTCCAATTAGTCTTTCTCTTCGTCTTTTTGCGAATATGCTTGCTGGTCATATTACGCTTAAAGTGTTTTCTGGGTTTGTTGTTTCAATGATTGGGGTAGGACTCGTAGGTGTGGGTGGTTCGATTTTACCGCTTATTATGACTGTAGCAATTACTGCTCTTGAGTTTTTGGTCGCATTTCTTCAGGCTTACGTCTTTACGGTTTTAACTTGTATGTATCTTAATGATGCAATTCATCCAGGACATTAATAAACTGGCGGTTTTCCGTCGAATAATGCAATTTCGCTTTAAAGGAGAATAACATGGAAATGGTGCTTGCAGCAAAATATATTGGTGCTGGTCTTGCTTGCTTTGGTATGGCTGGAACAGCTTTAGGACTTGGTAATATTTTTGGTAGCTATCTTTCTGGTGCATTACGAAATCCATCAGCAGCAGATAGTCAGTTTGGACGTCTCGTCTTTGGTTTTGCTGTAACAGAAGCTTTGGGAATTTTTTCATTGCTCATTGCTTTATTACTTCTTTTTGGGGTTTAATCATTATCAAAAGGGTATATCTGTTCTTGCATGAGGAAAGATTTACCCTTTTAGGCTCTTAACCAGAGAGATGCCAGAGAGATGTTAGTCAGTTATCATCGGTTATAGAGGGCTTTAATAAGCTATTTAAAGGATGAAAGAAGATGTTTGTTTCAAGCGCTTATGCACAGAACACTGAAACGTCGATAGAACATATTAAAAAGGTGGCAGAGCATGCAAAGCGTGTGTTTCCACCTTTTGATTTTGTGCATTTTGGTTCGCATTTTTTCTGGTTGGCAATTTCTTTCGGACTTTTTTATCTTTTTATCTCCCGTGTAATTGTACCACGTATTGGCGGTGTTATTGAAACACGGCGAGATCGAATAGCATCTGATTTAGATCAGGCAATGCGCATGAAGCAAGAAGCAGACATTGTTGTTGAAACTTATGAGCGGAAATTAGCGGAAGCGCGTTTGAACGCGCAGGCTATAGCGCAGGTAGCTAGTGAAGAATTAAAAGAAAAGGCAGAGCTTGAACGGAAAGAAATTGAAGAGAGTCTAGAGAAAAAACTCGCAGATGCTGAAAAACAGATAGCAAAAATTCGGGATAAAGCGATGCAAAATGTTGGTTCTATCGCTGAAGAAGTAGCTCTTGAAATTGTGAAAAAATTGATTGACGTTGATATCAGCAAAGAGGCTGTTCGTTCAGTTGTTAAAACTGCGGATTATTGAGGAAGACAAAGATGACTGATACTTTTTGGGCATTTGTTGGGTTAGTTCTTTTTTTGGCTCTTTTAGTCTATTTCCAAATTCCACAGAGAGTTATACACCATCTTGATGCGCGCGCGAAACGTATCAAAGATGAACTGGATGAGGCCCTGCGTCTTCGTGAAGAGGCACAGGAAATATTGGCTGAATATCAACGCAAACATGCAGAAGCAGAAAAAGATGCGCAAGAAATTATTGCAGCAGCAAAGCATGAAGTTGAATCTGTTATTGCTGAGGCCCGTGCAAAAGCAGAAGAATATGTAAAAAATCGCAATAAATTGGCAGAACAAAAAATTGCCCAAGCAGAAGCCGATGCAATACGCATGGTTTCTTCATCGGCGATTGATTTGGCAATTTCTACAGCACGTACCCTTATTGCAAGGGAAATAGATTCTAACAAGGCAGATGAACTTATCAAAGAGTCTCTTGAGAAAGAATCATTTATCAAAATGAAAACATATCTTAATTAATGATATTTGAGAGATAAAGAACAGTCTCTTTGGTTGCATGATTTTCTCAATATTAATTAATAAAAGTCATAAAAAAGAACAAATTATCTTCATTGTTTTTATCAGTTAATAGGGTATTTTGATTTTAAATGATAAGTTTTGAGAAGTCTGCAACCGATTGTGTAATAATGTGAGTGTGTTTGAGAAGAGCAAGACGGTTAGCACGAACATCAGGTTTTTTATCATTCACCAATACCTTTTCGAAAAATATATCAATCAATTTTCCAAGTGGCGCTAGCACACTGAGTGCAAATGATAAATTTGTCGCATTGATGGGAGCAAGAACCTGTTTTTCTACTTCACAGATTGCATGATAGAGCTGCTTTTCTTCTTTCTCGACAAAGAGTTCAGGATTAATTTCATTCGCTATTGTTGTGCTTTTTTGAAATTCATTTTCAAGAATATTGGCAGTACGTTTTACAGAGGCTACAAAGTTCATTCCATCATGGGTATTGATAAAAGCGATAAGCGATTCGACACGACGTGCAACCAATAAAAAATCATCAGAATCTTTATTTAAAACGGCTTCAAGGGCATCGTAACGAGCACCTTCCTCTTTTAGATAGATTTTCAAACGGTCATGAAAAAAGAATAACAGGTCTGATAAAATATATTCTGTTTTTTCTGGAAGCAGATTCTGCAATTGTGAATTTTCTTTTTGAGAGATTTCATATTTATTTTTTTGTTGTAAGAAAAGATTCGTTGCTAACTGGAACAACGGCATAAGATTGATTTTCCAATCTCGCGAAAGTACAAGCCTAATAATTCCCAATGCTGCTCGTCTTAACGCATAGGGATCTTTTGAGCTCGTTGGTTTTTCATTAATGAGCCAAAAGCCAACGAGCGTGTCAATTTTGTCGGCGAGCATAACGGTTATAGCAAGCGGTTCTTGTGGAAGACGATCTGTTGGTCCTTGAGGTTTATAATGTTCTTCGATTGCTACAGCTACGCAAGGATCTTCCCCTTGAAGAAGGGCATATTTTTGTCCCATAACCCCTTGTAGTTCAGGAAATTCTCCGACAATTTCTGTTTGCAAATCAGCTTTTGCAAGGATTGCTGCACGTTTTGCTAAAAGAGGATCTGTCTGTATCAAAGGTGCAATTTCTTGTGCGAGTGTAGCAATGCGTTCTACTCTTGCACCTTGCGTACCTAATTTAGCATGAAAAGTTACATTTAAATGATCAAGTCGCGCCATTCTTTGATCAAGAGGCTTTTTTATATCAAGATCAAATTTTTTTATAGAAGATTCCAATTGTTGAATATCAGGCAAATCACGCTGATCGGTTTGCCAAAAATAAAGTGCATCAGAAAGACGGGCACGGACAACCTTACTATTTCCTTTTGAAATTTCTTTGCCTTGATCATTTGAAAGAATATTAGAAACGAGAATAAAATGATGAGAAAGTTTTACTTTTTCTCCTTGTTTACGGGTAACAAAACATTTTTGATTGGCTCGAATGGTCAAGCGAATAATTTCTGGAGGAATATCAAGGAATGATTGGTCAAAATCACCCATCAAGATAACAGGCCATTCAACAAGACCAGCAACTTCTTCTAGGAGCGGATTGTCTTGAACCAGTTCTAAACCGTTGGCAAAGCAGAGATTTTGGGCATCAGCTAAAATAATATTCTTTCGTCTCTCGGCATCCAGAATGACTTTATGGGTTTCAAGTTGAGTAACATAATCATCAAAGCGGCGCACTTGAAATGGCTTTCCATCACTTAAGAAACGATGACCATAAGTTAAATTATTGCTTTTAAGAGAACCAATTGTAAACGGAATAACATGTGTTTCACCAATTTCTGGTCCGAAGACGCAAAGAATGTTTTGTAAAGGTCGAATCCACTTCAGAGCACCACTTTGTGCTGAATCTTTTCCCCAACGCATAGATTTCGTCCACGGAAAGTTGCGGATAATATTCGGTAAAATATCGGCAATAATTTCTTCTGCAGCTCGACCTTTTTTAACAATTTTAGCAATATAAAAATGCCCTTTTTTATCATCATGTCCAATATGTGCTTCAGAAATATCGTTTAATCCTGTTGCACGTAGAAAACCATCAATTACATGCTGTGGTGATTTTATACTAGGACCTCTTCGTTCTTCATGGATATCTTTTGAGCGTATGGAAAGTCCGCGTATGTCCAATGTTAGCCGACGAGGTGTCCAATATTCACGAGCAGCTTCATAGATCAATCCAGCATTCACAAGTTGATCTGTAACAGATTTTTTGAGATCAGCAGCAGCTTTTCGTTGCATACGTGCGGGTATTTCTTCACTGAAAAGTTCAAGAAGAAGATCAGACATTAGGCTTCTCCAGTATATATTTGTCCAGCTTCTGTGAGTAAGAAGGCTTCCCCACAACGGCGCGCGAGATTACGAACGCGAAGAATGTAATTTTGTCGTTCGGTTACAGAAATAACGCCACGTGCTTGCAAAAGATTAAAGATATGGCTCGCTTTAATACATTGGTCATAGGCAGGAAAAACACAGCGATGGAATACATTTTCTTTATTTGGTTTTCCAGCATCAAGAAGTGCCCTGCATTCGCGTTCTGCATCGATAAAGTGCTGATGGAGCAGTTTTGTATCAGAAAATTCGAAGTTGTAATATGAGTATTCCTGTTCTGCCTGTAAAAAAATATCTCTATAACTTATTTTGTTTTCTCCCTCCAAACCATTAAAGTTAAGGTCATAGACGTTATCAACCCCTTGGATATACATCGCTAGACGCTCAAGACCGTATGTGAGTTCCCCTGAAACTGGAGCGCATTCAATGCCGCACACTTGTTGAAAATAAGTAAATTGAGAGACTTCCATTCCATCGCACCAACATTCCCATCCAAGCCCCCAAGCACCAAGAGTGGGACTTTCCCAATCATCTTCAACAAAGCGAATATCATGCAGTTTTGTATCAAGCCCGATAGCTTGTAGCGACTTTATATAAAGTTCTTGTAGATTGAGCGGAGAGGGTTTGAGAAGCACTTGGAATTGATAATAGTGTTGTAAACGATTTGGATTCTTACCATATCGGCCATCTGTTGGACGTCGAGAGGGTTGGACATAAGCAACTTTCCAAGGGCGTAGTCCTAGAGAGCGTAATGTTGTTGCTGGATGAAAAGTTCCAGCTCCGACTTCCATATCGTAAGGTTGCAAAATTGCACATCCATAGTGTGCCCAATAATTTTGCAAAGTTAAGATTAGTCCCTGAAAAGAACGTTTGGGGGTAAGATGTTCAGGCAGTTTCACGCTTTATACTCTTTATATTGGACTAAACAAAAAACCAAAGTAATTTTAGTTTCTCTATTTATTATTCATGTGGTTTATGGTTAAGCATCGTTTATTGCAAACCAAATTTCAACTTTTCTTGAATTTGTTCAGAATTTTCTGGTTTTCCGTCAATTGCGTGATTCCATTGAAAGATTGCTTCACGTTTACGCCCAACTTTCCAATAGGCATCCCCTAAATGATCATTCAGTGTTGGGTCTTCAGGTTGTAATCTGACAGCATTTTCTAATATTTGCACTGCTTTATTATATTCTTTTAGTTTATAATAAGCCCACCCTAAAGAATCGAGAATATGACTGTTGTGAGCTTGTAAAGCAGAGGCTTTTTGTAGCATACGGAGCGATTCTTCAAGCTTCTCACCACGTTCCACAAGGGAATAGGCTAAATAATTAAGAACCTGCGGTTGATTTGGGAAAAATTCAAGTGATTTTCGCAAGTCAAGTTCTGCTTTTGGCCATTGCTTTAAACGTTCAAAAGCAATACCACGCTGATAAAAGAGTTTCCAATCGTCCTGCTGAAAGTTTTTTATCTTTGTAATAGCGTAGTCTAGAGTTTTAATGGCCTCAAGAAATTTATTGTCCTGCATATAAAAAGCAATGAGCGTTATCAAAATATTACGATCATTGGGAAATTTTTTATTTAATAATGTGAGTAATTTTATAGCTTCTTTGTAATTATTGTTATTGGCAAGAAGGAATGCAAGATGAAGTTGCCCATCTTTATAATAAGGAGATTTAGGGGATAAAGCGCGATAAAGTTTAATTGCTTGATGTGGATCGTTCAATTTAGCAGAAATGTGTGCGAGCTGAAACAGTGTTGCGTCATTTTGAGGGTATAAGGCGAAAGATAATTGCTTAAAAATACGTGCAATTCGCCCTGAGTTTTTGTGGTTGAGGGCTGTTCCAAAATTATATAATACCTCGGCTGCTCCTTGCTGAGGTGTTTTAATAACTCTCTCTAAGAAAGAATTTTTTTCAATTTTTTCTCGAAAGTTTTTAAGGACTTCTCGACCTGACAACATTTGTTCGCCATGCTGGATTGTTTGAAGAGCTTGGTTGCGCATATTATGGCGCAATTGGAATGAGGCATAGGCTATGATAATACGCTCATAAGTATTAGGAGCGATAAGAGTTCCCTGTTTGTTATTCAGTGCTTTAATGAAATATTTTTTTGCATCCTTTGGCCGTTCTGCAAGGTCGCTCATAAGTGCTAGATGATAAGATATAAAAAGATCATACCAGACAGGACCTTTGAGTTTCTTAAGATCATTGATTGCCTGAGATTTTTGTCCAGATCCAAATGTAATCCAAGCACCGATGAGTTCAGGTATTGGATTATTGGACGTAGGAAGTTCCTTTAATTTCAGAAGAGCCTTGGCATTCTTATAATCTTTTTTGATGAGACTTTCTACTGACAAAGTTAAGGAAACAAAGGGAGTTATAACATCGTTTTCTTTGAGTTTTTGGGCTTGTTGGACAGCTTCTTTAAAGTTTCCGACTGAGAGCATAGCTTCAAGGAGCTCTTTTTGTGTTTCAATGTTATCAGGTTGATAAACCAGTGCTTGTTTAAAATAATTGATAGCAAGTTCTGTTTTATTTTCATGATTTGCAACCCTTCCAGCTAAATAAGCACCTGTAAATGAGCTTGTATGAGTTGCTGCACTTATTTTACTGTAGGTGAGGGATGGCATCAGCATGATACCCACGATAAAGAGGGCAAAAAGTTGAGATACCGTTGCAGAGCACATGGAGCTAATCCTTTTCAAGATAATCAATCGATGGTGTTGTTTATAGATCATATCTCATTACTTTATTGAGAAATACTGCGCTTCTTGCAAAGAATTCAGTTTACGCGCGCAATACAAAATTCAACAGTCTCAACGAGAGCATTGTAAGCAAGATTTTCGTTCATGGGAACAAGAGCATCAATTGCATATTTTCCATAGATGCGTGCTTGTTCTATTGTATCTGTGATACTATCATACTTTTCCATTAAGTGTTGCGCGTGTGCGAAGGATTCATCATTATTATTGCCATCTTCAAGCGCTTTTTTCCAGAAATCTTTTTCTACCATATTCCCACGCTCATATGCGAGAATAACAGGCATTGTGATTTTTCCTTCTCTAAAATCATCCCCTATATTTTTTCCTAAATTTTGAGCACTACCGCTATAGTCAAGTGCATCATCAATTAATTGGAAAGCTAAACCTAAGGATGTTCCATATTCACGTAATGAAGAACGCTCTTTATTTCCATAGCCAGCAATAATGGGTCCTACTTCAGCGGCTGCTGAAAAAAGTGCTGCTGTTTTTGCATTGATGATTTTGAGATAGTCTGGAGGGCTTGTTTTGATATTTTTTGCAGCAGAAAGTTGCATAACTTCTCCTTCAGCAATAATTGCAGCAGCATTGGCTAGGACAGAGAGCGCTTCTATGGAGCCGACATCGACCATCATTTTAAAGGCCTGACCCAATAGGAAATCACCAACAAGTACACTTGCTTGATTCCCCCAAATCATCCGTGCTGTAGATTTTCCACGTCGTAAATTACTTTCATCAATCACATCATCGTGTAGTAATGTTGCTGTATGCATAAATTCAACAGCTGTTGCGAGTTTTATATGCCCGTCACTTTGATAACCGAACATATGAGCAGAAGCAAGCGTAATCATTGGACGTAATCGCTTTCCACCTGATGAAATAAGATGGTTAGAAATTTCAGGGATCATCTCAACCTCTGATTTTGCCATAGAGAGAATAAATTGATTTACGCACTCCATATCTTTTTGAGTAAGATTGACAAGAGATTGAAGAGAAATTTGATTATTTCTTATTTGTTTTGGTTTGATAGCTGCACTCAATGTGTTTACTCCTAGAGTATTGCAATGGACATATATAAAATTTACTTTATTCATTAGCATAAAGGGGGTTTGGTTTTGACTCAAGCTTTTGATGTCGTTTAAAAGTGTTAGCTTGGAATGTTATTGGCAAGAAATGTTCTTTAGCGAGTGTAATCTTATTGTTATAAAATAATAAAAAATTTAAAATAGCAGCTGAATGGCAAAAATGCAGTTTATAAAGGTGAGCATTAGGCTTTTAAATGGATAAAGCAGCGAATCAGAGTGGTGAAACAATTGACAGTTTTCACCGCGGGAAATTTTATTTGGTTCAACCCCATAAATATGGTCATCGTTCTGGAATGGATGCGATGTTATTAGCTAGTTTGGTTCCAAGTGATTTAAAGGGCAAGGTTGTTGATTTAGGTGCAGGTGCTGGAGCTGCAGGGTTGGCTGTTGCTTCGCGTTGTCTGAAAGTTCATGTTACCTTAGTTGAACGTTCAGCTTTTATGGTATCTTACGCTCAAAAAACGCTTATGCTAAAACAAAATAAACAATTTGCTAGCCGAATTTGTTTGCTAGAAGCAGATGTTACCTTCAAAGGGAATGCCCGTATAAAAGCAGGTTTGATAGATAATAGCTTTGATTTTGCGATTATGAATCCACCTTTTAATAATCCCACCGATCGTAAGACACCTGATAAACAAAAATCTGAAGCACATGTTATGTCTGAAGCAATGTTTGATAACTGGTTGCGGAGTGCAGCAGCTATTGTTAAGCCAGGTGGATACTTAGGGCTCATTGCACGTCCACAATCGCTGACAGATATCTTGCGTGCTTTAGAAGGGCGTTTTGGTGGTATTTGTATAATTCCTGTGCATGCCCGTGCGAAAACAGCAGCAATTCGTCTTTTATTTTACGCAAAACGAGGAAGCAGAGCAGCTTTATCTATTTTACCGGCATTGGTTATACATGAAGGTAATGACCATACTTTTTCACCTCGAGTTGATGCAATTAATAATGGATATATAAGCTTGTGGGAACTTTTCTAATAGTATCTTGTGTTTTTTAGTTTATTATTTAAAGTCTACACTTTGTCATTAGGGAGGTTTAGCTTTTGGGTGAAGTTATATTTCTGGTTGTAATGTGGGGATTGATTGGCGCTTTTGGATATTATAGCGTTGTTCCTTTTTGTTGTCCTTGCCTATTTAATTGTTCTTAATTTATAAGGAGATTTTGTTTTGATGGATTTTATTAAAAGTTTTATTCCACGCCGTTTTTCTTCCGATAAACTTGAAATTCCTGTGGTGCGCCTTCAAGGAGCAATTATGGATTCATCAGCATCTATATCTCGTACCCTTTCCCTCAGTAGGTGTGCAAATCTTTTAGAGAAGGCTTTCGCACACAAAAAGTCACCGGCTGTTGCACTTATTATTAATTCTCCTGGTGGTTCACCTGTACAATCGCGTTTTATCTTCAAGCGCATTCGTGACTTGGCAGAAGAAAAAAATAAAAAGGTTCTTGTGTTTATTGAAGATATTGCAGCATCTGGTGGTTATATGATTGCTTGTGCAGGGGATGAAATTTTTGCAGATCCTTCTTCAATTGTTGGTTCCATTGGAGTGGTTTCAGCTTCCTTTGGTTTTCCGGAACTTTTGAAGAAAATTGGTATCGAACGGCGTGTATACACAGCAGGAAAGAACAAAGTTACATTAGATCCATTTCAGCCAGAAAAAAAGGCGGATATTGAGCATTTGAAATCTCTCCAACTTGAAGTGCATCAAACTTTTATCGATTTGGTTAAAGAACGGCGTGCTGAAAAATTATCAGATGATTCGAATCTCTTTACAGGAATGTTTTGGAGTGGAAAACAAAGCGTTGAGCTTGGTCTGGTTGATGGATTGAATGATGTACGTTCTGTTATTAAGGAGCGCTTTGGTAATGATGCAAAACTTCGACTTATTATGCCTCCAAAAAGTTTTTTAGGACCTAAAACGCCTTCAGGAGTGACGGCACATACGGTTTATACAGTCGTTGATAGTGCATTGATGGCAGCAGAAGAGCGAGCGCTTTGGCAGCGTTATGGTTTGTGATGGAAAGGTTCATTCAAGCCAGAGAGATTTTTATCTAAAAACAGATGCTAGAAGAAAAAAGGCTTGAAATGATATGAATGAAAACATGTCGTTTATTTTGTATGAGTGCTCTTTATATTTATTGTTTGTTTAGAAAACGATTAAGAATATTCCAAGCTGCTTATAGGGCTTGTGCTAATAAAAGTATGGATAAAAGGGGGAATTTGTAAAAGAACCCTATGTAAGTGAATATTACGTCATATGATATCAAATGTACAAACTTCGTTCCAAAGACATTCCTATTTATTTACACCTATTAAATTGAATTTAGCTCTACATGTTGTGGGGCAACGTGCTGATGGATATCATTTAATAGAAAGTTTGGTTTATTTTAGTCTTAGCGGTGATTGTCTACACTATGCACCTTGTGAAAATAATCAGTTTGTTTTGACGGGGCCGTTTGCAAAAGGACTTGTTTCTCATTTAGACAATTTGGTTATTCGCGCACGGGACTTTATGCATAAGACTTTTCCGGAATGTGCTCAACCTGCTTTTTTTCGGCTTGTAAAAACATTACCTGTTGCTTCAGGCATTGGTGGTGGCTCAGGTGATGCAGCTGGGGTTATCAGCATGTTGCGTCGGCAGTGGAATCTTGATTGCTCTTACGAAGAATTAGCAAAAATGAGCTTAGTTCTTGGTGCTGATGTTCCCATGTGCCTTTGTGCATTAAAGTATCAGCAGCCGCTTTTGGTTAAAGGAATTGGTCAAGAGATGATACGACTAAAAGAAGCTTGTTCATTAGCAATGGTATTGGTTAATCATGGACAAGAGATTTCAACACAAGCTGTTTTTAAAGCGTTAGAAAAGCGTCATAATCCTTCTTTAAAAATTAATACAGACGCTTTAAAGAGTGTTGATTCATTAGTTGAAGTTTTACAAGAAACGCGTAATGATCTTTTTTCTCCTGCATTAAAAATAGCACCTCAGTTAGCTGAAGTGTTATCTATATTAGATGAATGTGGGGCTCTTTTTTCCCGTATGTCTGGAACGGGAGCAACTTGCTTTGGCATTTTTAAAAATAAACAAACGGCGCAACAAGCAGCTCTTTTTATCAAATCAATGCACCCAAATTGGTTTGTAAAACCTATCATGACTTAGGAAATATTTGATAAATAAATATAAAAGCTTTTATTTCATCATGATTTTATTATACATAATAAAAGAGGGTAACCAAAGAAATGTGTTTTTTTATTTTTTGTGCAAGAATTCGCGGAATGTTTGAAGAGGCATTTAAAACTGTAATGCTTGCAAAAAATGATCAGTCTACAGAAATAGATGTATGTTTGTTGTATTTGTGATTTATCAAAGATGTTTAATTTTCCGCTAAAACCAAATTTTTCGTGCGAATTGGATTTGCAAAAACAGGGTTTTTTTTATATAGCAGGTGTTGATGAAGTAGGACGGGGACCTCTCGCTGGACCTGTGGTAACAGCAGCAGTTATCTTGGATAAAGATCGTATTCCTAATGGGTTAAATGATTCAAAAAAACTTTCTTTTCTCCAACGAAATAGACTTTATCATGAAATTTTGCAAAGTGCATTAGCGGTTTCAGTTGCCAGTCTTTGTGCCCGTACAATTGATCAATCCAATATTAGAAAAGCAACTTTAGAAGCAATGAGTCGCTGTATTATAGGATTAGCCATACCAGTCCACTATGTCCTTGTTGATGGGCGTGATATTCCTTCTGAGTTGTCCTGTCCTGCAATGGCGTTGATTAAGGGTGATCAGCGTTCGGTTTCCATTGCAGCCGCATCTATTATTGCGAAAGTAACGCGTGACCGGATGATGGAATGTGCAGGACAAGTTTATAAAGGGTATGGTTTAGAGAAGCATGTAGGTTATGCAACGCTAGCGCATCGTACAGCTCTTGATAAATATGGACCAGTTATAGGATTACATCGTTATAGTTTTGCACCACTAAAAGAGTGTAAAAAAGGCAATTAAAATCAATAATTTATTACAAGAGTAAGGGATTTTATAATCATTGATTCTGTTATGTTTTTTTGGGTATCTATCCCTAACCTTTTTGAAGCTTTTTTATCACTTATTCCCATCCATTTTTCCAGATATAGAATCAGATATTTCTAACATGGGCTTGACTCTTATTGTTATTAACCGTATAGCAATGATATACGACAAGGGGCGGTATATGGCAATTGTGAGTTTTAAACATAAGGGCTTAAAATTATTTTATACAACAGGTTTCACAAAAGCTATTTGATCAGATCACGTAAAAAATCACGTGTTATCTTAACGGCTTTAACAAGTGCTACTACGCCTGAAATGTTGAGAGCGCCTGCCTTTAAAATACACCCTCTTAAAGGTGAACTTACAGGGTACTATTCTATATGGATGAATGGAAATTGGCGTGTTACTTTTCGCTTTATAGGAACAGATGTGGAGCTTGTTGATTATCAAGATTACCATTGATGAGAGGAATGAAAAAAAAATGATGCATAACCCCGCACATCCGGGTGAAGTTCTGAAAGTAGCTTTCTTAGAAGAAATGGGGATAACAATACAAAAATTAGCTGATCATCTCCATATGACAAGAGCTTCTTTATCAAGAGTGATTAACGGACATGCTTCTATAAGTACCGAGCTTGCTATTAAATTAGAATTAGCTGGTTTTAGTAAAGCAAAATTTTGGTTGGATATGCAAACAAACTATAATTTATGGCAAACAAAGCAACAGGCACAACCACCTATTTCTCTTCTTGTTTCTGATACACCTCAAACGCCGCTTTGATTTCGTTAATAATTTTGATGGTGCTTTGGTTTGTTTTTTTAGCTTCTGCCCATTGCTCTAACTTTTTTGTAGCTTTTTGATTGCTTCTATTGCAAGTCGTTTTCTATCGGCTGTTCTGGTACAAAGGGATGCCATTTTATCTTCTGTCCAGCCAAAAAGCGCTTTCATTTGTGAAACCGTAGCACCAGCATTGGCAGCACGTTTTGCTGCTAATTTTCGCAATCGGTGCGCTGATTTTTTAATACCCGCCGCATTACATGCTTCATGAAAGAAGTTGCCAAAACTTTCTTTGACAAGCTTATTTCCACCTTTACCACAAATGAATGTTTCATCACCTATGGGACCAATTTTAAGGGTTTCCTCTAGTTCTGATAAAATAGGAAGAAAAACATCTGTTTTAAATTGGCTCTTTTCTGTTTTTAAATGAATAATATTATCTGTTGTGATATCTTTCCAGCCGATACGAACGGCATCACCACGACGCAAGCCTGTATAAAGAAGAACATCAATCCAGACGCGTTCATGTGTACCATGTGACCAACGGTGATAATATTTGTCTATGTCCTCTTCTAGCCATGGCAGTAATCCCCCACTGTTTAAAGATTTTGGTGCTTTTATATTAAAAGCAGGATTTCTCTTCAAAAGATCATTATCAACCGCCCAATTAAAGAGACCGTTTAAAGAGGTCAAAAAATGTTTTACCGCCGCGGGGGGCTCTCGCCTTCTATCTACGGCTTCAAGAATGTGTTGTTTGTTTATGCTTTTATATGCACGATCACTGATATGTTTAGAAACATTATTCAGAATTCGATATTTAACTTTTTTAGTAGATTCTGATTGATTATGCCATTGCATGTTTTGTAAATACTGATGCAATAACCAATCGAAAGAGCCTTTTGTAAGTCTGTTTATTTTCTTGGAGATGCCATTTTGCGCTTGTTTAATAGCCAGCGTATATTTGCTCTGATGGAAATCAATGGACTGTCATAAATTTTAGCTTTTCCACTAATAAATGTGCCACCGTAAACATGTGCATCCCCAAAAACCTTGGCATAACCATAGACTTTTGCATAATCACTTATCCAGTAATTGCCATCATGACTTAGATTGTCTTCTTTTTGTATAAAAGCGCCAAGATCACCTGCCTTTACATCTCCAAAGTCTCTCAAAGCACGGATGCGGTAAAGTGTAATGTATCCACCAACCTCAATTTTTTTATCAGTCAGTTCATATTTCTTTTCCTTGATTTGCGCAGAATTCATCCGTAGCGTGAATCATGCATCACTTAAAAGTTGTTAGGAATGGGTAGGGGGCTGGGAGGCATATGGGCACTCCCATTTTAAAAAAATATGCAAATTTATTTTTTAGGTGTGCTTAATTTCATATTTCCAATCAGGCAATGGAATGAGAGCTAATGCGAGTTGTCCTCTATGACACATGCATACATTGGCTTCAAAACAGGTGATTGCAACGCGCTTTTTGTTAAAAAAAATTTGATATAATTTGTTTATTGCACAAGAATTATCCTTGAGAGTTGTATTTTGATAATCTTCAAAAAGGCGATCATAATCTTTTGTGTTTTCAAATTTCTTCGTTTTTCAGAGGCAATTCCAAGTTCAGGCATATGCCATATATTCAATATCAATGTTGTTTACAACTTTCTCTAATTGTCTTTTTGAAAATCCGTATTTTCTGCTTATTGGATTTTTACGAATATCATACAAAAGTTTAATATTATTTTTGATAAGTTGATTGAAATAGTCCTCAAAGGATTTTCTTTCATAGCCAATGGTAAAAAACAAAGCTCTCATCTTTAGCAGACTGTATGATGATATGTTTGATGTTACACACGTTTAATTTCCTTAGTAAATAGGTGGGGGCTCCATGAGTGCCTCTTTCCAAAAGGATAAATCCTCTAGCGATTATCATAGTGTTGTGGAGCAATCAGGCATCAAAGCGGGTGATGGCGGCTTTAATATCATTGTTAAAGACAAAACAACGCTGACCGGAGGTATTATTGAAAGCACCGCGCCGGCAGATAAATACAGCCTGACCACAGGAAGCATTACCACCAGTGATATTACCAACAGTGCGAATGCCAAAGCCAGCAGCCATGGGTTTAGCATTTCTGGGAATGACAC
>NZ_JBHIQZ010000012.1:0-54209 GCF_042196865.1 Bartonella sp. AC130YNZD | reverse complement strand
AACCTTACCATATTTAGAGCTAACCCGCTACAAATGGGTATTTTTCAGCTTACAAAACTTGCTATGAATAGCAACAGGGGATTGATCCACTCTCAATCTGAACTTTGATTAACTAATTTCACTAAAATTGGCTGGGGTACCTGGATTCGAACCAGGGAATGCCGGTACCAAAAACCGGTGCCTTACCGCTTGGCTATACCCCAAAAAAACACGCTTTATAGCGACTCTTGCACCTTATAGCGATTCCTGTGATTGGACGCAATATCTGAAAATCAAAGACTTTACTTTTTTATCATAAAATTTCTGAGTTTTGTATGGCATTGCCATCGATACAAATTCGTAGCAGAAACTGATATACAGTTGTGATTTTAACATAAGAAGAAACCATTTATCCATCAATTATTTTGCTCTTTGTATTGATTTTCTAGGAACAGAAAATGAAAATCTTGCAGTTTACTCATGTATCTAATAAATTTGTATATGATTTACTTTTCTTGATATATTAAAATTCCATCTTGCTCAATTTAAGAAAAAGCTGTCACCACATTGGCAATCGGTAAGTGTATGATAGTGCTGCTGTGCTCTTGCATTAAGCATAAAGATGGTAATGTCCACTAATTTTTACATTATATTATTCATGGGTAGCACCATAAAATAAAATCAAGCACATTGAAAAATATTTCCTCAAAAATAACACTTAATATTCTGTTGAAAACATTATGATACACCAATAAACTGGAGGAGTTTTGCAAAAATTAAAAACATTTTATATGGTATTTGAAAAAATAGAGATACAAAAACAAGGAATAATAGCTATTTCCATTTACTTTTTATTCAAAAGATAATGATATTTATTACCCACTCATAGATGTAAAAAAATCTTCAGAAGCAATCTTTATGTAGACCAATATCCTTTTTGATTGATGAATATACATTTCCTAAAAGCTTCTTTTACAAAAAGAGAAACATTAAAACTATTTCATACAAACTAGGTATTCAACATTTGCTTTTAAATGCGGTAAATGGCAAATTAGGCTTATGAAATAAGCTTAACAATTAGAATCGAGGAGATTTTTAAATGGCTTTTGAATTGCCCCCGTTGCCTTATGATTACGATGCCCTTTCGCCTTATATGTCACGCGAAACGCTTGAATATCATCATGATAAGCATCACCTCGCTTATCTTACCAACACCAATAATTTTGTGAAAGAGTTAGGCTTAGAAAATGAAAGCCTTGAAGATATTGTTAAAAAAAGTTTTGGAAAAAATATTGGTTTGTTTAATAATGCAGCGCAGTATTACAATCATAACCACTTTTGGCTTTGGATGAAAAAAAATGGTGGTGGCCAAAAACTTCCTGAAAAGTTAGCAAAAGCTATTGACGCTGATCTAGGTGGTTACGACAAATTCCGCGCTGATTTTATTGCTGCTGCTAGTGCCCAATTTGGTTCTGGATGGACGTGGGTTGCTGTTAAAGATGGCAAGCTTGAAATTATGAAAACGCCTAATGGTGAAAATCCCTTAGTGCACAATGCTCGCCCTATTTTGGGTGTCGATGTGTGGGAACATTCCTATTACATTGATTATCGCAATGCTCGACCGAAGTACCTCGAATCCTTTGTAGACCATTTAATTAATTGGGACTATGTTTTGGAACTTTATGAAGAATGTAAATTTTAAACTATCTAGATAATTTTTTAGTATATGAAAGTCTCTATAATCCAATAAATTATCGGAGACTTTCATACAGAAGTATTATGGATTAGCAAAAGTCTTTTCCTGCTATCTTTAGAATATATGTATAGATATAGGCAACTTCTTCTAGCTTTGAAAAACGTCCAGCTGCACCAGCGTGCCCTGAATCCATATTAATACGTAATAAAACTGCATTATCGTCTGTTTTTAGGTCTCGTAATTTTGCCACCCATTTTGCAGGCTCCCAGTAAGTTACACGAGGATCTGTTAATCCTGCCATCACAAGTATAGGGGGATAGTTTTGAGCTTTGACATTATCGTAAGGGGAATAGGAAGCAATAAGCTTATAATCTTCTTCTGATTCAAGAGGATTCCCCCATTCGGCCCATTCTGGAGGTGTGAGTGGCAATGAAGCATCTAACATTGTCGCTAAGACATCAACAAAAGGCACATTCGCTACGATCCCAGCAAAATCCTGGGGAGCTATATTGGCAATGGCTCCCATCAACATTCCCCCTGCTGAACCACCATGAGCAATCAGCCGGTCGTGAGAAGTGAATTTATTGTTTACAAGGTAACGCCCACAAGCAATAAAATCTGTAAATGTATTGTGCTTAAAGAGATGCTTTCCTTTCTCATACCACTCTACTCCCTTTTCTTTTCCTCCGCGAATATGAGCAATCGCGTAAATAAAACCTCTGTTTACTAGAGAAAGTACATTACTATTGAAACTGGCAGGAATAGAGATCCCATAAGCACCATAACCGTAAAGCAGACAAGGCGCACCACCATCAAGGAGAGTGTTTTTGTGGTAAAAAAGTGAAATAGGAATCTTCTCACCATCGTCTGCTATTGCTGTAATCCGTCGTGTTACATATGCATCTTTATTATGCCCAGAGGGAATTATTTGCGTTTTTAAAAACATTCGTTTACAACTTTTCATCTCATAATCAAACACTTGATCAGGTGTTGTCATAGATGAATAGGAAAAACGAATAGTTGGACTGTTATATTCTGTAACTCCTTGCAAACTTAAAGAATAAGCCTCTTCAGTAAAAGCAATGGAATTCACTTGTTTAGTGGTACGTTCCATCACTTTTATACGTGGAAGCCCCTCAAAACGTTCGATCCAGACAAGAAAATCTTGATAAGCATCATGGGATAATATTAGGCACCCAAGCTGATGTGGGACAAACTCAGACCAATTTTCTGATTGTGGAGATGTATATGGCGCTACCATAATTTTGAAATCTTTTGCATTATCTAAATTGGTCAGAATATAAAAGACATCACCACCCTCTGTAAGTGAATATTCAATACCTTTTTGTCGTTTCCGTACACATTGGGGAACAGTAAAAGGCGCCTCAGCAGGAATTAACCAGATCTCGGATGTTTCATGATCATGAATATTAATATAAATAACATCATTAAGCTTAGAACCACTTACATCTAAGAAAAAAACTGGATTGTCTTCACGAAAAATAAGCTTATCTTGTGATTGATCTGTGTTTAATTGGTGATAATAGAGCTCTGAAGGTCGGTGGTTTTTATCCATCTTAGTATAGAAAAAACCTTCAGATCTAGCATCCCATACAATTTGACCAGATGTATCAGTAATTGTGTCCATACAGTCAGACAATGTCTCAAAATTACGAATTTTAGCTGTATAGAATTCTGATCCTTTGTCATCATAGGTCCATACCACATGTGTATGGTCAGGAGATTCTTGAACTGAACCAAATTTGAAATATTCTTTGCCTTCTGCCAAGACATCACCATTAAGGTACTCGTTTTTTTCTCCGCCATTCCTTGGTGTCCGAAAATAATGTGGTTGTTGGCCTCCGGTAACATAAGAGAATCCGTAAGCAAAAGGACCATGTTTTATAGGAACAGAACTATCATTCTCTTGGATCCTGTTTTTCATTTCGGTAAAAAGCAAATCTCGTAATGGTTTTGTATCAGCCATTTGAGCTGATTGATAAGCATTTTCTTTTTCAAGATAATGTCGAATATTGGGATCAAGACAGTTAGGATCTTTAAAAACATCTTGCCAGTTAGACGCACGTAGCCAATGATAGGGATCATCACGAAAAATACCATGATATATTTCCTTATGAGTGATTCTAGATGCTTTGGGAGGAATTGCAAAAGTGCGAGTCATACACAATCCTATATTAAAATATGTTAATAGCTTCGTTTATATGTTAGAATCACAATGATTGATGCAAGTGTAAAAATCTATAAGTTCTATTCACTTGCAAAAATAGCACCATGATAATTTTTAAACTAATACCTTTCTGTTCATTACATATCACAGCTATTGTTTTCTAGGGATATAACACCACTTTTATAATGAAAGTGACTGGTAAAACAATTAAACTATTAGAAAAAGAATTGATTTTTTTTGAAACAGTATAATAGCATAATTTTACAGAGATGAATAAATATATCTAAAATATTATTATTACTGTATAAAAAATAAAAATATCCTATCTCCTTTTAATGAATAGTTTTATATTAAAAATAATACTATTATGTCATTTTTATAATATAGCATGTTTTTTATTATTAAATTTTATAAATATAAACAATAAAAACAAATTTAAAACTTATTAAACATAAACTTACTAAAATATAAGTATTCAAAATAAAATATAATAATTTATATATTATATTTTTATAATTAGTAATTTTATTTTTACGTTCTCAAAAAAAATAAATAAATTTTATCATATATTTTTTTATATTTGTGATGTATTATATATTATGTATGATATGTTATAGGATAAAAATATATTTTAGCATGTAATAATTTCGTTTTTCTTATTGTATATTATGACAAAAAATGGGTATTTATTTGATTTTTTTGTGTTTTGGCAATTTTATAGAATAATTGAATTGACAAAAAAGATTTTTGTACAATATGAAACTCATGTGCATGAGATCTTTATATCATGAGTATATGCACTATATCTCGATTTTGAATTACTCAATTTTAAATTAAAGGAAACAAGAATGGAACATCGTGCAGTCTTAGAGACTGAAAGCAATTTAGTTATTACATTGGTTGCTGATATTGTTGCTGCCTACGTGAGTAATAATTCTATTCGACCGACTGAAGTGCCAAGTTTAATTGCTGATGTCCATGCTGCTTTTCGTAAAGCAGGGAATCTAGACTTAACAGAAGTCGAAGTTGAAAAACAAAGGCCTGCCGTTAATCCGAAGCGTTCAGTATTTCCTGATTATCTCATTTGCCTTGAAGATGGAAAGAAGTTTAAATCTCTAAAGCGTCATCTCATGACACATTATGGAATGTTGCCAGAAGAGTATCGTGAAAAATGGCAGTTAGATAGTTCTTATCCTATGGTGGCGCCTAATTATGCAAAAACACGATCGGCTTTGGCCAAAGAAATGGGGCTTGGACGCAAAAGCAAACGGAAAAAAACTAAATAATCTTATTTTGCGAAAAAATGGTTTCGTGTATAAAGTTGATTTTAGTATACATGTTTTGTGTGAAGCTTTTGTATATATAGCAATTTCTACCAAGGGGATTACATATAGCTTTCGTTACGAATCCGTTTAATCATTGATTTCAAACCATTTGATCGTTGTGGTGTAAGATTTTCATTTAAACCAAGTTTTTCAAAGAGCTCTTGAGCATCAGAATTGCGAATTTCAGAAGCTTTTTTGCCTGAATAAAAAGCAAGAAGTATGTAAATGAGTCCACGCACAATATGAGCATCGGAATCACCTTGAAACGTCAATATTGGATCTTTTGAGTTATTACGTGAAGATAAAAGCCACACTTGGCTAACACAACCAGGAACTTTGTGAGCATCATTTCGAGCGCTTTCTGGAAAAGGTGGCAATTCATAGCCAAGCTCGATGACATAACGATAACGATCTTCCCAATTATCCAAAAGCGAAAAGTTCTCTATAATATTACCGATTGTTTCCGCCATTATTTTAGTCCTGTTTCGTTTGAATAATCATTCTTGAATACACTTATAAAAAATAAATATTTATTCTTCCTAACATAAATAACACGAAGAACGTTAAAAATCCTTATTTCAAGATAACATTGCATGGTTTTGTAAGAACTCTTGTATTTCGATTTTGTAAGAAACATTAGGGGAAGTCTCTGATATCATTTTTGTTTCCTAATATGTTCCCTAAATATTCATAAGCAGCTCTTGCACCGTAATATGCGCGCTCGCCAAGTGAACTTAAAAAGGATTTTCCTACTTTGCAGGTTTTTATATTACGGTCACAAAATGCGCCTAAGTCATTTAAGGCTTCTTTAAAAGCAATAATCACATCGCTCGTTGTTGTCTCATTATTTTGGGGGCTAGAAGAATGGTTACTGCTTGGATCTGCTACAAAAAATGAAATAATGACAAAAATAAAAAATAAAAAAAATGATAATTTGATTAAAAAACGTATCATGGACAATCAATGTACCGCAGTGGTAAATACAATAAAAGGAGCATTTTATACACTGTTGCTTTATAAACAATTTATAAAATGTGTTTTTTATAAAATTGAGTATTCATGTATTGGATCTATATCATTGGCTTTTTTATAAATATGGCACAATTCCGCTGTATAAAATGGGATACATTGTTTATTCAGTAAAAAATTAACATCAAAATTATACACTTACAAGCTGGTCATGTTAATGAACATACTATGATAAAAAATGAGAGAGATAATCATGTTGTGTACATAATTATTTTAAATAATAGTCCACCATCTTAGCTTAGTTGAAAAGGCTAAAAAGAGTAAACTCTGTTATTCTGACTCTAGTGTCGATAAAATATTTATATTATCTATAAAATTTTTACTGAAATGTTATGAAAATGGTCAACCTGTCGATAAAAACATCAAAAAACAATTGCATCTCTTATGATTACATCTCAAGCCAGTTTTTTCTATAACATTGTAAACATCAATTTAATTAATACTTATGGAAATTATTTAATAGAAGGAATTTATACCAAAATATAATAATATTAAGAGATAATTATTATTACCAAACCGTTTATGGATAAGTAACCATCTATATGTAAATTATAAAGAATAGATAATGATTGTCATCTTTTTAGCGTTATAGGCAAATATTTTCAATTTTATTTTAAATAATAGACAAACATATGCCCCAAAATGAAGAATAACGTGGCATTATTGTTTAAATAATTATATGTGATAATGCAGTTTGCAAACACCAAAATGATCTTGAATGCTAATCATTTGGTGCTCTCTTTATACACATTAAAGATTTGTAAAAAAATGAAATGAATAAAAGTTGGTAAGAACTCTTGTTGATTTATCAACTTATAAATTGATATAATGAAGCTGCCCATTCTAGGAGTTTGAAATGAAAAATCAATAATGTCAATGCACTTCTCTCTGGCTGGAAGTAAGAACTGATTCATATTCGTTTCCTAATTTATATTTGTTTCTTTGTAAAAAATAAACGCAACTAGAAAATAAAAGTAATGGCAACAAAACGAAAGACATACCGAAAAAAAACTGTAAAACACCGTAAATACTACAGTAGTATTGTTATAACACTTATTCTTATAACTTTTCATTTTATTTTTTGGATTGCAAAAACTCTTTATTTCTATACACGAAAAAATACTTTATTTTTTGTTGGATCTCTTCTTTTTAGCATTAGTTTTTTATTTATTTCATTTAATGCTTTATTTTCGCAAATGACAACGCATCAAAATATTTTAACTCAAATGAAATTTTCCTCTGTTCAAAGTATAGGTAAGAGCTCTACTTTATCGGAAAAAGAAGAAAAATCTCAAGAACTCTCCTGTGTAGCTTCTGTACATTCTCAAAGTCATAACCACACAACCTCTCAATCACCAAGCATGCTAGAAAAGCAAAAAGAACTAGCAAAATTAGGACTTTATGATGGTCCATTAGATGGGCTGGAAGGACCTAAAACACGCCGAGCCATCACTTTATGGAAACAGCAAACTGCTCAGAGAATGCAAAAGAATGTTCTATCTAATCCCGCAGCAGATGAAATCGCGATATTAATTAAGCAAAGCGAAATAGAAACAAATAATACAAAAAATATGACACACTTAAAAGAAGCTATTTTAGAGCCTTCTGTTGAAGATATTATACAAGTGCAAAAAGCTTTACATATTTTTGGGAATGAAGAGGTTATTGTCACAGGAATAGAAGATCAAAAGACGATAGAAGCCTTAAAACAGTTTCAAAAAATATTTGATCTTCCTGTAACAGGTAAAATTAATCACACAATTTTAATGAAAATGCGTGAAATTGGTTTATTAAATTGAAACTAATCATAATAATCTCTTAATTTATAATGATAATTCATCTTTCGTTTGTTTAATGCTTCCCTCAAACATTCCTTCATCTCAAGCCCTCTTATATTCAATCAATCAGAATGGTTTTCTTACACATTACATATTGAGCCGTATAATTTGCTTCAAAAAAACCACAACCGATTGCAGAAAAAAGAATATTGCAAAATAGCAAACGCGCTTGTTCTAGCATTTTTATTGCCTCTGATGATAAAAGGACACGAAATTTTTGTAGTATCACGTAAACCTTTCATATTATCGAACCACGAATTGTCCATATATTATCGTCAATTTGATCTTTATAAATATGATGCAAAGAATTTGTGCAAACACCTGTAAGGATAAGTAGACATAAAGCTAGTTGTGTTATGGTTGTTGTTTTGCAAAGTGTCTGATAAAAAACCGGCACTTCTCTCCAATCTATTGCTGGAAAGTTATGTGTTTTATGACATTGTCTTCTTAAGAGAGCGTGTGCGTTTAGTATTGCCTATAAATAAACATCCAAACCTAACGCAGCAGTATATTTGAAACAAATGTTAAGACAGTTTAGTACTTCTCTCAGCTGTTATAGCTTTTGTATGCCAAATGGAGGCAAGAATATTGCGCATCTCTGTTTGTATAATCTCTTAAAACAGGAAAACAGCCTAATTTGGGAAGAATATGAAAATTTAAGGTAAAAACCAGTTTTCATCTTTGCCATTTCCTTTTAATTCAGCTTTACGCCTTTCAAAGACATCTAAAGCAATATCTTTAAAATAACGGAGATTACCTATTGCCTCATGCTCTTATTTATCGCATGTCTTTTTGGTCTCACTCCCCCTCACCTAAAACAAAATGTCCCAAACGTAATATACTTGGATTGCCATTCACGGGCTTTCTTAAAAAACATCTCTAAAACACCCAAAACCACTTCGCAACAACGCCCGTGAATAATAATAGCAGGGCCCCCCACAACAACTGCGCGACAGCGCACATCATCTTTACGCTTGTGAAGAAGCAAGCCGGCACCATTACACACTGTACCTACCTTCAATTTGTGATAGCTCTCACTTGAGATGATTCATAAGAGGCATATCCTTGCTTTATTTTTTTATCCACAGACGCTCATCCCGCCTGTAACATACAAAAAACATGGTTTTGATTGATTCATTATAAAAGAAGTCGAAATAAGAAGATCTTATGATATTTACAGCTTTCATTCAATATGAGAAATAAAAAATTATCTTTATAAATCAATAGATTGTTAACTTTGATATTCCTTTATAAATGTAAAGATGGGAGTGCATAATGGAGTTTATAAATTTTGGGAAGATTTTTATAAACTTACGGGGATTTTTACATAATCCCCATTCCACGAATATCAATGTGAAATGGGGCATCCACTGAGAAATGTCTATCTCAAACAGCATGATGTGCAAAAAAAATGCATTTGTTTGGAGCATTCTATTTTGCGTGAGGAGCTCATTCCCCTATAAAAAGCAAACGCATAAATTGACTGCATAATAACACGTTTCTCTCTATCAAGAGGTTCGCCAATAGAAAGCGTATTAATAATACATCTTTGTCTATCCTGCTTTATATTTTCTCTCATAAACCTCTAAAAAAAACACTTTATCGCGTAACACAACTTATCGTGCATTTTAGAAGCATTTTTATTCCCTTTATTAAAGAAAATAAAAGAATATATAAAAATTTATTTCAGTAATAACGATACAACAAAAAATATTAACCCATTACATCCTTTTTGCTATTGCGGCCTGAGCTGCTGCTAAACGAGCAATTGGCACTCGAAAAGGAGAACACGAAACATAATCTAGGTTATTTTCTTCGCATAAAGCAATAGAGGCAGGATCGCCTCCATGTTCACCGCAAATTCCCAATTTTATTTTTGCACGCTTTGAGCGTCCACGCTGTGCAGCAATGGTAATAAGTTCCCCTACTCCATCACGGTCAATAGACACAAAAGGATCTTGCTCTAAAAGACCTTTTTGAAAATAGGTTGCCAAAAAAGGAGCTGCATCATCACGGGAAATCCCAAAAGTAGTTTGTGTCAAATCGTTTGTTCCAAATGAAAAAAATTCAGCAGTTTCAGCAATTTCATCTGCTCTAAGCGCCGCTCTTGGAAGTTCAATCATCGTCCCAACCATATATTGAATAGTGCTTCCCTTTTCTTTCATCACTTCCTCAGCAACCTGATCAATACGCGCTTTTACAAAATCGAGTTCAGATTTAAGTGCAACCAGTGGCACCATAATTTCAAGCATAACAGGAGATCCAGATTTTTGGGCAGCTTCTGCTGCTGCTTCAAAAATCGCGCGCGCTTGCATTTCTGCAATTTCAGGATAAGTAATAGCTAAACGGCATCCTCGTAATCCAAGCATAGGATTAAATTCGTGCAACTGCTGAGCGCGTTCAGCAAGCACTTCAGCAGAAACACCCATAGCTGTTGCAACATCAAGAATTTCTGCTTTCGTTTTAGGCAAAAATTCATGTAATGGTGGATCTAGCAAGCGGATAGTAACAGGTAAACCACACATAATTTCAAATAATTCACTAAAATCTGAACGCTGCATTGGCAAAAGCTTATCTAGTGCTTTACGACGACCACTTTCATCATGACTTAAAATCATTTCACGCATGGCAACGATACGTTCATCAGAAAAAAACATATGCTCCGTACGGCAAAGACCTATACCTTCAGCCCCAAAAGATCGCCCCATACGGGCATCAGATGGTGTATCAGCATTAGCGCGAACTCTTATACGTCGCATCCCATCAGCCCATTCCATTAATTTTGCAAAGTCTCCGCAAAGCTGAGGCTGCAACATTGCAACTTTCCCTTTGAAAATTTCTCCACTTCCACCATCAATTGTGATAACATCACCTTTTTTTAGGCTTTCTCCTGATGCAAACAACGTATTTGTGTTATAATCAATCCGCACACTGCCAGCACCAGAAATACATGGTTTTCCCATCCCCCGCGCAACAACAGCAGCGTGACTTGTCATACCGCCACGCGTTGTTAAAATTCCTTCTGCAGCATGCATACCATGAATATCTTCTGGGCTTGTTTCTACACGGACCAAAATAACTTTGCGACCTTCCGCCGACACAGTTTCTGCCTCTTCTGAAGTAAAAACAATTTCACCAGTTGCGGCTCCAGGAGAAGCAGGTAAACCACGTCCTATAACAAAACGTTCTGCTTTGGGATCAAGTGTTGGATGCAAAAGTTGGTCAAGCGACTTTGCATCAATACGCATCACAGCCTCTTCACGGTTTATTAACCCCTCCTCAACCATTTCAATTGCCATCTTGAGAGCCGCACGAGCCGTGCGTTTTCCTGAACGAGTCTGAAGCATCCATAATTTACCTTTTTCAATGGTAAATTCGAGATCTTGCATATCCCGATAATGCTGCTCAAGATTCTGCGCAATCTGACATAATTTCAAAAAAGCCTCAGGCATAATTTTTTCTAACGACGGTCTATTTGAACCAGCAACAATACGCGCATTTTCTGTAATATTTTGAGGCGTTCGAATGCCCGCCACAACATCTTCCCCTTGCGCATTAACTAAAAATTCACCATAAAGTTCTTTTTTCCCTGTCGATGGATTGCGTGTAAAAGCAACACCTGTTGCCGAATCTTCACCCATGTTGCCAAAAACCATAGCTTGCACATTAACTGCCGTTCCCCAACTTTCAGGAATACTATGTAAACGGCGATAAGTAACAGCACGTGCTGTCATCCAACTTGAAAAAACGGCTCCAATCGCCCCCCATAACTGTTGTTCAGGATCTTGTGGAAAAGGGGCTCCTAATTTTTCTTCAACATAGGCTTTATAAGAAATAATAACATTCTTCCAATCATCTGCTGTCATTTCTGTATCAATAGTGTAACCATTGCATGCTTTTACTTCATCAAGAATCTCTTCAAAATACGAATGGTCTAGCCCCAAAACAACGTTAGAATACATTTGGATAAAACGTCGATAACTATCATAAGCAAAACGTTCATTATTGGCTTGTAAAGCAATTGCTTTTACAGTTTTATCATTCATGCCAAGGTTCAGCACTGTATCCATCATCCCTGGCATAGAAGCCCTAGCCCCTGAACGAACAGACAGCAAAAGTGGTCTTTGTTCATTCCCAAATTCACGTCCTGTTTGTTCAGCAACGTATCTTAGTGCTTGCTTAACAGATTCCTGTAGCTCTTCTGGATATGATTTGTCATGGGCATAATAAAAATTACAAACTTCTGTTGTCAGCGTAAATCCGGGTGGTACGGGCAAACCAAGATTACTCATTTCTGCCAAATTAGCCCCTTTACCTCCGAGAAGGTTACGCTCACTTGCACTTCCTTCTGCCTTTCCATCTCCAAAACTATAAACCCATTTTTTCACTGTACAAATCCTCCCATATCAGCTTCAAAACATCATTCAACCCAGGCTCACTTAAAAGCAATGATTTGATTCAAAATTGGCTCAACGATATCGCTTCATAAATGCATAATATTAATCCTTCCAAAAGAGATAATGACCAAAAGTATCACTATCCATCTTCTGGAAGATTAAGATTCAGTTTTTTAGAAAACTATCAATCACCGAAAAAAACTCTTCTACTTTCATGGCACCTTCATATTTACTACCATTAATAAAGAAAGTAGGTGTTGCTGTGACACCAAGCTCTTTACCGCGTTCAAAAGATGCATTTACTTCATCTAAAATGGACTGATTTTTCAAACACGCAGTAAAACTTTCATCTGTAAAACCAGCCATTAAGCCAATTTTCTTCAATGGTGTTAGAGCATTTTTTCCGAAAGCCCATTCATTTTGTTTTTGAAATAAAACTTCTATCAAAGGAAAATAGCGATCTTCCGGTGCACACCGTGCCAACATAAAACCTGCTGTTGCCCGAGGATCAAAAGCATATTCTCGGAAAATAAGTTTTACTTTTCCTGTTTTGATATATTTTTTACGAATTTGGGGAAGTATATCATTATAAAAATGCGCACAATGGGTACATGTCAACGAAGCATACTCAACAATGACGACTGGTGCATCCGCCTCACCCTCAAAGCGATCCTTTACTTTACCCGATTGGAGAAGCTCTGCCATATCAACAGTTGCCACTGATTTGGGATCACGCGCTAAAGCAACTGTTACACTGCTTTGTACAATCGTTATGAAGAGAAAAATTATCCCGAAAGATAAAAAAGAACGATATTTTACCATAAATAATACTTTTCTGTTGTTATTAACGAATAGGAATCCAATGCTTTCTCATATATTAAAGAAAAATATATAAAATATCTTTCTATTTATTATTTTTTTCCAAAAAAATGCAACAGCCAAGTTGATAAAGTGTTTGGTGCAAACTTTTATCCTCAATTCCTTCAAGCATTTTTTCCAGGCATTTTTTGTCTTGTTCACTCAAAGTCGGTTTTAGAGGCAAGTGATTCATAAAAACCGACATACTCCTTTGCTCAATCTTGATGCGATCAATAGCAATATAGCCAAAAAATCCGTTAATTTTATGAAGTAATTCCTCTGTTTCATGCATCAATTTTAACGCAGCAAATCCTTCACATGCGACAACAAGTGTTGCTGGCTGAAAAACTTCATCTTGATCTGCACGACGTTTCCAAATAATTTTAAGCGGCATTGTATGTTCGCTGATATCATAGCCCGCAATTTGTGGCCAATGTTCTATAAGCGCTACATTAAGCCCTGTCCGTTTGCGTAAAACTGGATCAAGTATTTTGTATACCGTCTCAGAAAGAGAATAAAAGATACGTTTTTTAAGTTGTTTTCTCATTTTTAGATCATTGTTCAACCGCTTACTAAATTAAAATCATTTGTTTCATCTAAAAATTGTTGCCTCCTCAATTTATGAAATATCAACAAAATAAAAAGCCTTTTCTCACCAGAGCCTTGACAATAAAAGAGCAAAAAACATGAATTACAAAATAAATAATTTTTTCTTTTGCATTTTATATCTCCCTATGCTTGAAAGCAATCATGTATGAAATTTCTTCGCACCTCCTTGCTTGGTACGATCAAAATCACAGACATCTTCCATGGCGGATTACCCCCGAAAAGCAAAAACAAGGTATCCGTCCTGATCCTTATCAAGTTTGGCTTTCTGAAATCATGCTTCAACAAACAACCGTTGAAACAGTTAAGCCTTATTTTAAAAAGTTTCTAAAACTATGGCCTAATCTTTCCTCTTTAGCAAAAGCCTCACAAGATGATATCATGAAAGCATGGGCTGGACTTGGTTATTATTCACGCGCACGTAATCTTAAAAAATGTGCGCGACAGCTTGTTGAAAACTACGCGGGACAATTTCCACAATCTGTAAAAGAATTGCGAACTCTAGCCGGTATTGGAGATTATACTGCCGCAGCCATTGCTGCGATTGCTTTTAACCACCCTGTAGCAGTGGTTGATGGTAATGTCGAACGTGTGGTAGCGCGACTTTTTACTATCACTTCAATATTGCAAAAAGCAAAAGTTGAAATTAAAGAAAAAACACAAAAAATTACTGCTTTAAATCGTCCTGGTGACTTTGCTCAAGCAATGATGGATTTGGGAGCAACAATTTGTACTCCACGCAAACCATCTTGTTATACCTGCCCTCTTCAATGTTTATGCAAAGCAGAAAAGATGCAACAACCGGAGTCTTTTCCAGTTAAAGCCCCTAAAAAAGAACGCCCTTCAAAAACAGGTATTGCTTTTGTGGTCCTTAATAAAAAGAAACAAATTTATTTGGAAAAACGACAGACGCAAAAGCTCCTTGGTGGAATGACCCAAATTCCTAACAATATTGGCATAAACAACGAAAATGGGCTCCAAAACGCACCCTTTACTGCCAATTGGCAATTCAAAGGACAAATTACGCATGTTTTTACTCACTTTTCTCTAAAACTCGATGTTTACTATACCGAAGATGTTCATGAAATGAATTGTAAAAATGGTTGGTGGTGTAACATTCAACATCTTGCCGAAGAAGCATTACCTACTGTTATGAAAAAAGCAATTTCCGTAGCACTTCCCAATTCTTTCAGATTTAAATAACCTTCCCTATTCATAAAAATGTTTTCTAATGGAGACTTTTGTATCTCTAGCGATCATTTATTAATCTGTAAAAGAAAAATTTAAAAAAATGAAATAACCAATTTTTTCTACAGACAAAAATTAAGGAGGGATAGAAACGCTTAGAAGCTTTAGATTTAAATTTCAGGATCTATCCTTTTTTCGCTTATGACGGAGCAAGTTAGCATCATCATTATATTTACCAGCCCCCTCAACATCCCTTGGTACGTGAAACGGATTATAAGAGGTACTTTTAGTTCTTTCGTTAACAATTTTTATTCACACGCCAACCCCGCTTATGACATGCAAGCAAATAATTTTCATCGATTCAATATGGAACAAGTTTGAAATGAGAAAACTTGACGATATTCTGAGGGCAATTCAATATGAGTTGCGCTAAATTATCTTTATAATCAATATATTATATGCACTTTACAGATGTACGTATTCAAAAACGCACTTAATTTTGAACTTCTGAATAAACCTTTTAATTCTGATATTTCATTTTTATAAGCTTATAGTGAAATTTTACTGTTTTGGAATTAAAACTAGAACATAGAGTGAAAATTTCTCATTTTAATTTCTTCTAAAAGAAGCATAAAAATACTCGCTTGTCGCTTACAAGCGAGATTAGTGTGTCAATAAAAAACATCTAAGAAAGGCAAAAACACCCTCACGTCCATCTCAATCAAGATCAGGTACATTGGTGGTCAATAGAATGAAGCGATCAGCTTAGTTCATAAAACACCCGTTTTTAACATTTGTGAACGTATGATCATTCTTAAATGATCTATGGACTTCAACCGTCCATTTTCCTCATAATACCAAAAGGTCCAACCATTACAACTCTGTGAATCTTGAGCCTTTCTTCCCATTGCGTGAATTGAGCCCGCTTCACCACCATGCATAATCGTACCATCAGCTCTTACAATAGCAGATACTTGCTTCTTACGATCATACAGAACTTCTCCAGGATAGAGTAAACCTGCTTCAAGCAAACTGTTGAATGCTACGCGTGGTTCTGCTTTTTTTCTATCCAAAATCGCTAGCTCTGGTTGCGCTAAAGGTTGAACCGCTGCAATTCTCTCACATGCTGCATCGATGTAATCTTGCTCGCGTTCAATCCCAACAAAATCACGCCCTAAAAGCTTGGCAACAGCACCTGTTGTTCCCGAACCAAAAAACGGATCGAGAATAACATCTCCAGGTTTACTAGAAGCCATAATAATACGCGCTAATAACGCTTGCGGTTTTTGTGTTGGATGTAATTTACGCCCTGAATCATCCTTTAAACGTTCAGCTCCAGTGCAGAGAGGGAAAAGCCAATCTGAACGCATTTGTAGATCTTCATTTGCCGCTTTTAAGGCATCATAATTAAATGTGTACTTTTTATCTTTTTGATCTCGCACAGCCCAAATAAGCGTCTCATGAGCATTTTGAAAACGGCGCCCTCGAAAATTAGGCATCGGATTATTCTTGCGCCAAATAATATCATTAAGCATCCAAAAACCTAAATCTTGTAATGCCGTCCCAACCCGAAAAATATTATGGTAAGATCCGATAACCCAAAGTGTTCCGTTGGGTTTTAATACACGACGACAAGCAAGCAACCATGCACGGGTAAAAGCATCATAAGCAGCAAAACTCTCAAACTGATCCCATGCATCATCAACCGCATCAACAAGCGAATGATCTGGACGGTATAAAGCTCCATCCAATTGCAAATTATAGGGTGGATCCGCAAAAATCATATCAACAGAATGTTTTGGAAGTTTTTCTAAAACGGAAACACAATCTCCTTTAAAAATTTTATTGCGCCATGGCATTTGTGAGGGAGTACGAAGGAAATCTTTTTGAAGCTGAATAACTGTCATGAAAAACCCAACAAAATTAACTGAATTTGCCCTATAATCAACCAAAATAGTTTATAGGCCCGCATTACCAATCCATATTTACAAAATAGCGTAAACGTATCGTTAAAGTTCTACAAAATTGATAATTGTTTTTGTTTTTTTAAGTAAAAAAACTTTCATATGAATGAAACCTTATTTTTCTTTTTTTCAATGTACTGTTCCCATATCTTTTATTTCGTAAAAGAATTAAGAATCATTTTCAAAGCGTATTTTTATGAAATAAGATCCTCTCAATATCGTTTTCATGAAAGTTGTCCATCTCGTAACATGTAAAGGAATATCTTATGCCTCAGATAGATCTTATTATTTTTGATTGTGACGGAGTTCTCGTCGACTCTGAATATCTTGCAGCAAAAATTGGATCTCAATTGCTCAAACAAACAGGATATGAAATATCATCCGAAGAATTGAGTGAGCGTTTTGCAGGGCTTATTTTTCGCGATATTCTTAAACACGTTGAACAGGAAACAGAAAAACCTATTTCCGCTCATCTCATAGATCAGATGACTAATATTTTTCGTACACAAATAAAAACTAAATTACGGGCTATTGATGATGTAAGAGAAGCCATAGAAATTATTCAAACACGCTATCCCTACTGTATCTGCTCTAATGCAAAAAGCGTAGATATAAAAGAGATGCTCACCACGGTTGATCTCTATGACCTTTTTGAAGGTAAAATATTTTCAGCACCTGAAGTTGGAACAAAAAGAACGAAACCGGCCCCTGATGTTTTCCTTTTTGCCGCACAACAATTACAGGCAGAGCCCCAAAACACTATCGTTATAGAAGATTCCCTTCATGGTGTACACGCAGCGACAGCAGCAGGCATGCGTGTCATCGGCTTTACGGGAGGATCACATAGCTATCTTGGCCACTCTAATGCACTTGCAGAAGCTGGTGCAGAAACAGTTATCGCAAAACATGCTCATTTAGGAGAAGTCTTAGAAGCAATGGCAGTATGGAGGGATCTATTATAAAAAATCTCTTGAATATATTAGTTTGTAAACTCTTATGTAAGAAGCATTTTTACTCAAATGCCCTTCTCTTCTCGTTGCTTCTTTTATAATAACTTCAATAAATGCGTAATTCACGATACGGGTGAATTGCATTTCAATGTGAAGGAAAAAATATAGCACCTCGTTGAGCAATCAATAAGTCAGTTAACCATTGCACGCGCTTTAAAAAAGCAAACAACAGGGAGGAAAACTCATAAAAATCAAACCCTGCTTATCTATCTCAAATCCGATATCTCACTCCCAACCTCAGCAGCCCATCCTGATAAGTTATTATATTTTTCAAAAAAGGAATATGACGATGCCCTGCTCGATAAGATGTGAAAATTGCTAGCCTCTTCCATCTGATCAAAAAAATCACACACTATGGTAAAATTTTAGAGTATGTGCGTATTGGTCATGGAAAGCATATTAAAATTCGCGGAATCTATGGAATACAAGAGTTTATTGAAAACAACAAAAGCGTCCTTGTTGAGTTAGAAGGACTTATATTTACTCAATCCAAATCTCATAAACTTGTTGAAGGCTTATTTACTTTGCTGCTTAAACAGTATTTTAACAGCTTCAATCGGTACAACCTCCCTAAGATTACAAAAAACAAAAAGAATACATTCTTATAAAGATTTGCATTTTATAAAAAACATTTCATACCAAGTAATTTACAGACAATATATTGATTTATAATCATAATTTATCATTATTCAAATTAAGCAAAAAAACCGAATATTGTAAGATTCTCTCATTTCAAATCTGGATATGCTGAATTAAATAAATAAAGAAATAAAAATGCCTTTTAATGAATCATCTCAAAAGGCAAAAATTATAGCAACATTAGGAGCGAGAAAAGTGTATGGCAATGCCATCTTTCTTCTTTATAAACGTCAAAAATTCTGATGCCCTAAGAATTTTATATTATGAGGGCTTTATCATCATATCTATCATTGCAAAATAGGCTTGAGTACCTTGAGAACGGTTTCTTTAAAAAAGCACATAAATATGAAACATATAATCATGTTAAACAAGCTACAGAGATACCAATAGTTGCTTAAAATTTTCCGAAAGCACTTAATAGCCTTTTTAAATAAGCAATGAAATCAGATCTTTTCAAAAGTAATCCACTTTCTAAAAATAAAAGCGGCTTTTCAGTTTGGAAAAAAGAAAGTGTTGAAAATATTATCTAATGCTGATCTTTCGGCACTCATAAATATGTCTAAATTATATTCTTCTATACACCGCCTTCCATCATAGTAATATGCTGTTCACATTGGCGAGAAAAAGATAATATCATTTATCTCTATCCAATTCGAGCTCTACTTTATACTATGAGAAAATTGTACGTTTTTTAGTATCTATAACATATTATTATCTATAAGATAAATGTATATATTTAATAGTAAATTAAGAATTATTATTCTTCTATCACGATGCAATTAAATAACAATTGAATAATAACTTAAATAATATCTATATAACACACATTATACAATAATGACTATCTATAATAAATACTATAAATAATAAAATTTTATCGTGTCTTTTCATATTTTAATTGTTAATAATATTTTTATATCTACATCATAATTTTCATGTTTTCTATTATACTATCGATAATAAATAAATTTTTATATATTTAATATGTAAAAATTTTGATCAATTTTATTATCTATAAATGTATTTAAAAAATATATTAATATCGTTTTATAAAAATTATACGATAACCATATGTTGTTTTATATATAACACATAATAAAATATTGTATAAAGTTTTTAAAAATATAATTTTTAATTATTACTGTTACTTTTTTACAATAATGTTTATAAAAAAATTATAGGTATATTTTTATATGTATTTTTATTATTGACTAAAAATACATATTGAACTATATGGCTGGTATATAGTGTGAGATACATAAACATTATGTATATTTCTTACATATATAAATTAAAAATATTTGAGGTAAAGTTATGGTAAAAGTATTTAAAAATTATATCTTAAGCATTTTTATAGCGAGCACTTTTTTTATTTCACAAACTGTAAATGTTAATGCAAACTATTTGAAAAACGATACTCCAAAAGAGGAACTTTCTGTTTTCCCAATGGAACAAGTAAAATATGCGAAATCCGATGTAGTTTCTACGACTGCTTTCTATGCTCCGTCTGTAAATTATCAAACAGAACATGGAACAATAGGTGAAGGAAAATTTGAAAAGGTCGTTGGGCCTATGACTATAGGAATGGGACTATTGTACACTGGATATGCAATAAGTTTTATAGGATCGATAATAAGTTGGATAAAGGACATAGTATTGATGTTCAAGTAATTCAATATATTGTAGAAATATAGAATATATAGCTTCATTATTTTATTATTAATTATTATAAATTTATTACATAATGAAGCTTCTATTTCTCTTATTATAACTATAAGTTCTGTAAATTACATACAAAAATCTAAAATATAATTTTACACACACATATATATATACTTAATACTATAAAGTATTTGAGGTAAATGATGATTAAATTTTTTAACAATCATATGTTAATTATTTCTATGATATCTGTTTTTTACATTTCACAGACTGTAAGTGTACATGCCAACTACTTGCAAAACAATATTCATCGTGAGAATAGTTTTATTTCTTTAACAGAACAGAACAGAAAGGATGCAATCAGTACGGTTTCTCTCTATACACAAAATCTAAATCGTGGTATGAAAAATGAAATTACCATCGAAGGAAAATTTGAAAAAATCGTTGAACCTCTTACACTCGGGACTTTCGGTATTGGGATGGTTCTTGGTTATGCATCAAGTACGGTAGGTATGTTTTTAGGATGGATAATCAGCAAAATAATATCCTATTTTAAATCTCGTTAAAATTGAAATTTCATAAGCATAAGATCTTCTCATATAAAAGATAAATGTAGATACATTCTGTTTTTATCTATTATTAATGATAAAAAAACTAATGAATTATCATATTAAGAATGAAGAAATCTTTAAATGCTTCTGTTTCTCTCAATGGGCACTAATTCTGTCAATGTATCAATTTATCCTAAAACAACAGTAAAAGTATTGGAGGTAAATGATGATTAAAGTATTGAAAACTTACGTATTAAATATTTTTATAGCAGTTTCTTTTTTGCTTTCACAAGTTATAAATGTTCATGCCAATCATTTGAAAAATGATACTCAATGGGAAACTGTCTCTCTAATAGAACAAGGAAAGAAAAAAACTATCGATATAGCTGCTCTTTATGTCCCAAGTTTCACTCATAGAGCAAAAAGTGAATCTGCCTTTGAAGGAAAATTTGAGAAAGTATTTGAACCCATTACGCTAGGAGTTTTTTCTACAATGGGAGCTTTGGGGTTTGGATTTTTGACCGGATCTGTTATGGCCATATTTAGTGCGATAATCGGATGGGCAATAGGAAAAATTAAAGGCAAATAATTCAAAGATACTTAGTTATTTTTTTCTATTTAAAATGAAAATACTTTACAGCCTGCTTCACATCATTTAGCAGGCTGTTGTATGTTTTCTATGGATAAACTTTAGGTTACCATACTGTATAGCACAAATATAATATCTATTATTATACAAAGTGATAAATTAAGCTAAAAAAGATTATTCAAAGTATAGATTTGCGCACGAAATGCCATAAAATTACCTTATAAATCTTCCAATGTGAGTTCTGAGATGTATCATTTTAACATTCAGTTCAGCAGATTTAATTGTTACAGAGTATTAAGAGCATAAAATAACTATAAATGATTGAGTTTTATACAAAAGTTCTTCAGTAAATGCCATTCTATCTATTTAATTGTATTATTTAAGAAGGTGTACAAATGAAGATACGTTGTAAAATTTAAGTGAATGAATAATAGAGAGAAAATTTTCGACTGTAAAAGATTTTCTGTGAACATTTGGCGTTTATATCTCAAAAATAAAAATGCTTAAGGCTATTTCCTTTCATTATTGAGTTAAAAAGAAGAAAAGAAGCTCTATCCATTTAATAATTTAAATATTATGAAAAACGTGAAATAAATAACTTCACCAATTTGCCAGAAATAAAAAAAGGATAAGACTTATGGAATATATCAGCACGAGAGGTGAAGCTCCTGCTTTAAGCTTTACGGAAACAATCATGACAGGGTTGGCGAGTGATGGTGGGCTTTATCTTCCAGATAAATTTCCGCAATTATCATTTGATGCGTTACGAGCACTTCGTGGTCAGTCCTATACAACAATTGCTAAAACTATTCTGTGGCCCTTTGTGAATAACGAAATCGAATATACAGCTTTTGAAAATATGATCGCTGAATCTTATGCAACCTTTCACCATCCAGCAATCTGTCCGTTACGACAAACTGGAGCAGATGAATTTATCCTTGAACTCTTTCATGGTCCTACTTTAGCTTTTAAAGATGTAGCAATGCAGTTTCTTTCTCGACTGATGGATTATGTTTTGACTAAAAAAAATAGATGTGCAACGATTATTGCTGCAACATCAGGTGATACAGGAGGAGCTGCCATACAAGCTTTTGCTGGAAAAGAACACTCAGATATTTTTATTTTATTTCCTAAAGGACGTGTATCACCTGTTCAACAACGGCAAATGACAACCAATCAATGTTCCAATGTTCATGCCATTGCCATTGAAGGAAATTTTGATGATTGCCAAGCTCTTGTCAAAGCAATGTTTAATGATCATAATTTTCGTAAAAAAACAGCGCTTTCAGGTGTTAATTCTATAAATTGGGCGCGTATCATGGCGCAAATTGTTTACTATTTTTCATCAGCTCTTTCCTTAGGAGCACCTGATAGAGCTGTTTCATTTACTGTTCCTACTGGAAATTTTGGTGATATTTTTGCAGGTTATGTCGCAGCCCGTATGGGATTACCCATTGCTCAACTGGTCATCGCAACGAATGATAACGACATCCTTGTACGTACATTGACCAGTGGTACTTACAAAACAAAACCAATAGTCCATACAACATCACCTTCTATGGATATTCAGGTCTCTTCTAATTTTGAACGTTTGCTCTTTGAAAGTGGCAATCGTGATCCAATGTGGATTCGCAATGCAATGGAAAACTTGAAAAAAACGGGTCTCTTTACTCTTGATGAAAAGCAACTCAAAAATATTCGTTCCCTATTTTCCGCTGGGAAAAGCAACATGGCTGCAACAGCTCAAAAAATTGATAGTGTCTATAAGGAAAGTGGCTATCTTGTTGATCCACATACAGCGGTCGCTCTTCAAGTAGCGCGTGAAAACAAAAAACCGCATATTCCAATGATCGTTCTTGCCACGGCTCATCCAGCTAAATTTCCTGATACTATTAAAAGCGCTTGTGGCCTTCATGCTCCATGGCCATCTCATCTCAATGATGTAATGAAACACGAAGAACATTTTATAAATCTTGCTAATGATGAAAAAATAGTAAAAGATTATATTTCTTTAAAATCGCGTGCATCTTATTAAAGTTAGCTGCATTAATTTAAATCAAGAAGATTCTGATACCCTTACAATGAGGTATTTAGCTTATTTAATGGAGTTGTAAATACATGGATGTAGATATCTGTCGCCTAAATAATGGTTTGACTATCGCCACACATACAATGCAACAAATTGATAGTGTTGCCCTCGGAATATGGGTTAAAGTGGGCTCACGCAATGAAACCTCCACACAGCATGGTATTGCTCATCTTCTTGAGCATATGGCTTTTAAAGGAACCGAAAACCGTACTGCTTTTCAAATTGCAACCGATATTGAAGATGTTGGCGGTGAAATCAATGCTACAACCAGTATTGAAACAACAGCTTACTTTGCACGTGTACTTAAAAGCGATATCCCACTTGCTATAGACATTTTAGCCGATATTTTAATGCATTCAAAATTTGACGACGATGAACTAGAACGAGAAAAACAAGTAATCTTTCAGGAAATTGGTGCTGCCCATGACACTCCTGATGATATTGTTTTTGATCACTTTACAGAAACAGCCTTTCGTCATCAATCCCTTGGACGCTCTATTTTAGGAACAGCTAAAACTATTCAATCATTTACATCTACTGATCTCCATGATTTCATCAATAAACAATATAGTGCAGATCGTATGATTGTCGTTGCTGCAGGAGCTGTAAAGCACGAAAGTTTCTTGCGAGAAGTTGAAAGTCGTCTTGGTACTTTTCGCTCCCATTCAACCGCACCTCTTACTAATCTTGCAAATTATGTCGGTGGCGACTTTCGTGAATATCGCGATTTAATGGATACACAAGTTGTTCTAGGGTTTGAAGGGCGTGCTTATCACGCGCGTGATTTTTATGCGGCCCAAATTCTTTCAATCATTCTTGGTGGTGGTATGTCTTCACGTCTTTTTCAAGAGGTAAGAGAGAAACGTGGATTATGCTATTCTATTTATGCTTTTCATTGGGGATTTTCAGATACTGGGCTTTTTGGTGTTCACGCAGCTACCGGACAAGAAGGGCTCAAAGAACTTATTCCTGTGATTCTTGATGAACTTTCCAAGGTCAGCAAAAATATTCACGCCAACGAACTGCAACGAGCACAAACGCAATATCGTGCAAATCTAACAATGTCACAAGAAAATCCCTCTAGTCAAGCACATCTCATTGCTCGCCAAATACTCCTTTATGGTCGACCAATTCCAATATCGGAAACAATTGAACGCCTCAATCTCATCACTCCTAAAAGATTAACTGATTTAGCACATCGTCTTTTTACAAACTCCACTCCAACACTAACTGCTGTCGGACCTGTAGGCCCCCTCATAAATTTTGATGATTTAACGTCAACTCTTTCATACAAGCTAAAGTAAAAACTTCTTTTTAAAGCAGCATCACAATAACGTCACATATTTTATCATAAAATTTACCACAAAAGCTCTCCTCATTAAATAAGTTTTGGAAATATTGGGCAAAGAGGTGTACAAAACTACCCAATTCATACTTCATGTGATAAAGATTCTAATAAGTGAAGGTATATCCGTGAAATCTGAAAATTCATGGTTTAACTTTGCCCTTTTAAAATATAAAACTTCATTCGCTTCAGGTTCCATTGAAGCAAATGGGTGTGTGGTCTATTTGTATATAAAATCACATAACTTAAGAAAAAGTGATAACAATTTATTATGTAAATAAATTATAAAAGGTGGACGTTTTTTCTCAAAAGTCGAAATGAAAATTAAACATCCTAAAATATTGAGAGTGGGACATTGTGAAGAGTTTGCGTAAAATAATTGACATCATTTTCATTGTAGTCGTTAGTTCTCTTGTCCATCTTACATCAGCACAAGCAATTGAACCAGTTAAAATTTCTTCTCAAGATGCTGCTCTTGATCTCTCAAAAGCAATTGAAATTCACCATACAAACAACTCTATTTTTCAAACAAGTACAGCACCAGGACCAGATGGTATTGTATGGCGTATTGAAGTGCAGGCAAAAAATGAAAAATTTTCCGGAAATTGGGCAGTTTTTTCTCTTGCAAATCCAACAGATGAACAAGTTGATCGTCTCATCGTTGCCCCCCATTACCGCATGGCACGTTCTGGATTTTTTTGGCCAGACCTTGGATCATCAAGGATTCAATCCATAACGCCAAGCGAAGGTTTTTCCCTCGATCGTCAACTTAGTGCAAACTCTGATATCTTTCGTATTACCCTTAACCCTGGTGCTGTTATTACATTTGTGGCCGAACTTAACTCTGCAAATCTACCGCAAATCTATTTATGGCAACCTGAAGCTTATAAAGATGCAATTAATTCTTATACGCTTTATCATGGTATTCTTCTTGGGATATCAGGTCTCTTAGCGCTTTTGTTAACTGTTCTCTTCGTCGTCCGTGGAACAGGGCTGTTTCCTGCAACAGCGGCAGTTGCTTGGGCAGTGCTTTTTTATATTGGTATTGACTTCAACTTTTTAAATAAATTCTTTGCAGTTACACTCACAACCCAACCAATCTGGCGTGCTGGTACAGAAGTAGCACTTACTGCTACACTCTTCATTTTTCTTTTTACCTATCTCAGCCTTAACCGCTGGCATTATCATTTTAGTTACGGTGCTATCGCTTGGACCATTGCGTTTTGCAGTCTAGGAGCCTTTGCTATTTATGATCCCATCAGAGCAGCTGGAATTGCGCGTTTGTCTTTTGGCCTTACCGCTGTGCTTGGTATAATATTAATCATCTATTTCTCAATCAGAAGCTATGACCGCGCCATTATGCTTATTCCAACATGGTTGCTCGTTAGCTTTTGGTGCGTTGGAGCCTATGCCTGCATAGCTGGACATTTAAACAATGATATTATCCAGCCAGCATTAGCGGGGGGATTAGTGCTCATTGTTCTTCTCATAAGCTTTACTGTCCTGCAACAAACTTTTTCTAATGATGCTTTCCATGAAGGAATATTTTCCGACCTTGAACAACAAGTACTCGCAGCAAAGGGAGCTGGAAATATTATTTGGGATTGGAATATTGAGCGTGACCGTATTGTTGTACATCCAAACATGGCAACCCTTTTTGGTACTGAAATTCATAACCTCAATGGACCTATGCGCAACTGGATTTCAGCCTTGCACCATGATGATCGTGAACGCTTTCAAGCCGTATTGGATATCATTCTTAAAAATAAAAAAGGGCGCATTGATCAAATTTTTCGGCTTTCTTCCGGTGGTGGTTATTATCATTGGTTTTCTCTTCGTGCACGTCCGGCTATGCAAAAAGATGGAAAAATCACACGTGTTATTGGAACCATTGTCAATATTACTAACCATAAAAAATCCGAAGAACGCTTATTGCATGATGCAATCCACGACAGCTTAACTGGACTTCCTAACCAACAAATTTTCTTTGATAGACTACAAAATTATACCTCTTTAGCGAAAGCAAATATCAAAATTAGACCGACTGTCTTTATGATTGATTTTGACAATTTTCGCCAAATTAATCGTAAATTAGGCATAGCAGTTGGGGATACTGTACTGCTTATAATCGCACGTCGTTTAAATCGTCTCATTAACTTTCAAGACACCTTATCGCGTCTTTCAGCAGACCGCTTTGCAATTATTTTACTCAGTGAAACCGAACCACAAAAAATTGCAGCATTTGCAGATCATTTGCACAAAACAATTTCAGCACCTATTTCACTTTCAGAAAATAAAATAATCCTTTCAACCTCTATCGGATTGGTTACATGGAGTGAAAGCCGATCGACGGCTAAAGATATTTTTAATGATAGTGAGTTAGCGATGATTCGCGCAAAGCAAATGGGTGGGAACCATATTGAACCTTTTCGTCCTAATTTTCGCACTTTGGGTCTCGAACATAATACTCTGGAGAAAGATGTTCATTATGCCATAAAACGTAATGAGATGAAAATCCTCTACCATCCTATTCTTAATTTATCAGACGGACATATTATTGGTTTTGAAACAATTGTAGAATGGCATCATCCCACTTATGGAAATTTAAATGTCTCTGATTTCATAAAAATCGTAGAAAATGAACAAATTGTTATGGATTTGTCACAATTTATCATCGATAATGCCATTATTGATCTTATAAATGTACAAGAAAAGTTTTCCCAACAATCTTTCTTTATTTCAATTAATTTACCAAGCGCAGAAATGATTCATCCTCGTTTTATCAGTCAATTGCGTGCCGCTTTGCTTCGCCATCCGCTCCACAAAGGGCGTCTGATGATTGAAATATCTGAATTTGTCTTAAGAAATAATCCTGAACAATCAGCGCACTTTCTTGAACAAATTAAAACACTTGGAATGAATCTCGCACTCGATAATTTTGGAACAGGTTATTCGTCTCTGACCTATCTCGTACGTTATCCATTTGATATGGTTAAACTTGATCGTTCACTTATCTCAATCGACTCTCTTAAGAAGAAAATTGTTCTAAAGTCTATCATTAATATGGCAACAGATCTTAATTTGCAAATTATCGCAGAAGGTGTTGAAAATGAAAAAGAAGCAATCTTCCTCCGTCAAGAAGGCTGTAAATATGTTCAAAGTACACTTGTGACAAAACCGATTGCCATAGAAGAATTAATTACGCTCGTTCAGAGCCATTTCCCTTATAAAATAAAAACATAAGGGATAAAATAACGTGTAAAGTTAAAAAGCTTAAAAAAAACTCTACGCGTGTCCCATTTCAGAAGCAAGATAAGTTGGATCGATACCCATGCGTGTTAAACTTTTATCATATTTGCAGCTTAAATCGCTTTCAAAAAGAAAACTAGGTGATGTAGAACTGATTAGCCACCCATTTGTAGAAATTTCTGCCTCAAGTTGCCCCGCTTTCCATCCAGCATAGCCTAATGCGACCAGTGCATGTTGCGGACCTTGTTCGCAACTGATCGCTTTTAATATATCAATTGTCGCAGTAAAACAGATCTTATCTGCAATAAAAACAGTTTCTTCACAAGCATAATCATCTGAATGAAGAACAAAACCACGCGAAGTATCAACAGGACCACCATAGCGAACTGGAAACTGTTTTATTGGTTCAGAAAGACTTTTTTTTTGGCCACTGTCTATGATTCCTAAGTGAAGCAAAAGCTCTGGAAAATCAATATGATGCAATTGATTGAGAATGATGCCCATCGCACCGGCATCAGAATGCGCACAAATATAAATAACAGAACGAATAAAGCGTTTGTCATTCATCCCAGGCATTGCTATGAGTAATTGTCCACCTAAAAAGCCATTACACCGCTTCATTAATCTGTTATTCTCCATAATTTACATGATAAAAGTTTGTTCATTTAGCACACTAGGAAAATAAAACTCCAATGAAAAAAAGTTATATATTTACAAATTTACAAAATATCGCAACTTTCTTTTATAAAAAGCTTTTAGTTACTTTAAGCTTAACATTCATAGTTTTAGAATTACTTAACATTCCTGTAAATGCTCAAACAGAACAAAAACTCCAGCTTTTCGCAACATCTTGGTATGAATCAGATGGTGGTCGTATCCGATTAGCGATCACTGAACCTTCTTTTTCTGGAATAAGAGAAGGCATTATTGAAATTGAGCTTAAACCAGGATGGAAAACTTACTGGCGTAATCCAGGTAATTCTGGCATGGCACCATTTTTTAATTTCAACCAACAGATTTCTTATGAAATCTTTTATCCTACTCCACAGCTTTTTGAAACAGAAAATGATTGGTCATTAGGTTATAAAGATAAAGTAATATTGCCCTTCAATCTTTCTAGTTCAAGCAAAAATTTAAGTGGTGCTTTCACTCTTGGATTATGTCACAAAATCTGTCTTCCATTTACTGTTAACTTTGATTTTTCGCCATCTGCTCTTAAAAATAAACAGCTTCCTGCTTCCTTCTTAAAAAAGGCGCAAGATTCTTTGCCACGCATGGCGCAGAATGCACTAAAAATAAGTGCCGAAAAAAATAACAGTACCCTTCTTATAAAAATACAAAGTAATAACAAAACCACTCCTTCCTCTCTCTTTTTAGATGGAGGAGAAATGCAAATTGGAGCAGCAAGAAAAGTCAGTGATAACGCAGAATATACACTCTTTAGTGCTCCACTCTATTTCGCACCAGAAGAAATAAACCAAAAAATTTTTTATACAGTTTCTTTTAAAGATCACGCCTTAAGTGGAACATTCATATTCCATACGCAGCCAACCCCTCTTGCGTCTCCGTGATAAAAGAAAAAGCTCTCAAACAGCAATTATGCTGGAAAACGTCCATTTTCACGATATTGAGTAATTGCTTTGCGAGCAAGGGCATCTGCGCGTTCATTTTCTGGATGTCCCGCATGCCCTTTTACCCAGTGCCATCTAACTGTATGACAAGAACTAGCATCCTCAAGAGCTTGCCATAGCTCCATATTTTTAACAGGATTTTTTGATGCGGTGCGCCAATTATTCTTTTTCCAATCTTCAATCCACTTAGATATACCGTTACGTACATAAATTGAGTCTGTATAAAGATCGACCAAACAGGGCTCTTTAAGCACCTTTAATGCACAAATTGCCGCCATGAGTTCCATTTGATTGTTTGTCGTATGGACCTTACCGCCATAAAGCTCCCGTTCATGACCATTCCAACGTAAAATTGCCCCCCACCCTCCAATTCCAGGATTCCCTGAGCAAGCACCATCTGTATAAATTTCAACGACTTTTTGTTGAGTTGCCATAAAATTTAAAAACCTAATTCACTTAGCGAATTTACATTACTGAAAAAACAAAGCTTGTGCCAATACTCCCATGGATCTTTCTTAATAACAAAGCTATTAGGCGGTGTATTAAACCAATCATATAGACGTGTGAGTAAGAAACGTAGAGACGCACCACGAGCTAATAAAACCATCTTGTCCAATTCTAAAGGGATCAATGGTCTTATTTTTTGATAATTTTCCAATAACTTACGTGCTTTGGTAAGATTATAGGAATGATCAGGCTCAAAGCACCAAGCATTTAAACAGATCGCTAAATCATAAGCAAAAAAGTCATTACAAGCAAAATAGAAATCTATCATCCCAGAAAGACGATGATTCACAAAAAAAACGTTATCATTAAATAAATCTGCATGAATAATGCCTATTGGTAAATTGAACGGCCAATTTTCCTGTAAAAAAGCCAATTCCAACTCAATTTTTTGTCCAAATTCTTTTAACAATGCCTCTTCTTTGGTTTGACAACGTTGCCACAATACCTGCCAATCCATAACAGAAAGAGTATTTTTACGACTGAGTGTAAAATCCTGTCCTGCTAAATGCAATTGTGCTAACCCCCTCCCCACTTCGCCACAATGATCTATGTTGGGCTGGCGGATCCACTCTCCTTCCAGAAAAGTAATAATAGCAGCAGGACGTCCTGCTAATTCTCGGATCATCATTCCATCATTTTGAATAACAGGTTGAGGACAAGGAATTCCACGTTGTCCTAAATGCTGCATCAAGCGACAAAAAAAAGGTAAATCATCTTTTGAAATGCGCTTTTCATAAAGTGTTAAAATAAATCGCCCTTGTGTTGTCTCTAACATAAAATTAGAATTTTCAATCCCCTCTTCTATACCTTGATAAGACAAAAGTGATCCTATTGCATAACGTGTTAAAAACACTTTTAAATCATTTGGGTGAATATCTGTATAAACGGCCATTATTCTGCTTTCGTTGTAGACATGTCTGTATTCTGATTTTCATTTTTTGCATTATTTTCTTGACCATTGACGAAAGCCATATCTTGAGACGTTAAAATGACGTCACGTAATTCGCGACTCACTAAAAATTTTTCCGTTTCTACCGCTGTTTCAGCTAATTCTATTGTGACATCATAACGCTCACGAAATGCTGAAATAATTTCATCAATAATAATTTCAGGAGCCGAAGCCCCTGCTGAAAGACTGACAATAGAAAGAGATTTTAGGTTTTCAAAATTAATTTCATCAGCGCGCTGAACTAAAATAGCTTGTCGCGCACCAGACTTTTCGGCAACCTCTACTAAACGTCGTGAATTAGAAGAGTTTGGTGCTCCAACAATCAAAAACAAATCACTCCCCTTTGCTGCAGCTTTAACCGCATCTTGTCGATTCGTTGTAGCATAGCAAATTGATTCAGCCGCTGGGGCTTCTAATGTAGGAAAACGTTGTTGTAATATATCGATAATTCCTGCAGTATCTTCAACAGAAAGCGTTGTTTGTGTAACAAATCCTAATTTATCTGGATCATTGGGTTGATAATGCAAAGCATCTTCTATCGTTTCAATAAGCGTCACAACCCCTTCTTCAAGCTGTCCCATTGTCCCTATCACCTCAGGATGACCAGCATGACCAATCAATATAACATGACGACCATGACGTTGATGTCGTATCGCTTGTTTATGAACTTTCGAGACCAACGGACATGTTGCGTCGAGATAAAACAAATTATAGCATCGTGCTTCTTCTGAAACAGATTTTGGTACACCATGAGCAGAAAAAACAACTGGTTGATTGCGATGTTCTTCTGGAATCTCATTAAGTTCTTCGACAAAAACAGCACCCCGTTGCTGTAATCCCTCAACCACGTAGCGGTTGTGTACAATTTCATGACGAACATATACTGGAACACCATACTTTTTTAATGCAAGCAGAACAATCTGGATAGCACGATCAACCCCTGCACAAAATCCACGTGGACCACAAAGACGTATCGTTAAAGGGGGAAGTCCAGACATAAATCATCCTTAATCTCTATAGTTTTAGCTATATATTCAAACAACCTATTATTATACATGAATAAACAATGTAAAAAAACGTGCAATATCATCTTTTGCATAAGAACACACTCTATCGTGTTCTCTTACAGCATTTTCTTGAAGAAAAGCTCTTTTAAAATTTGTTCTTTCATTTTACGCAACTAAAGAGCAATAAAATACCAAACAAGAGATTCAATCAAAAGAATTCCAAAGATAGCTGCCAAATAAAGTAACGAAAAGAAAAACGTTTTTTTGGCCATCAAAATAGTTTCATTATGTGTATCAGCTTTCCATAAACGATAGGCAAAATAAATAAAGATAATGCTTAAAATTGTTGAAAAAATACCATAAAAAATTCCGCCAAGACCAGTAAAGCAAGGAGCAGCAGCACACAATGTCATCAAAATAGTATAAAATAAAATCTGTTTTTTTGTTGAATGTTCACCTCGTACATTAGGCATCATAGGGATACCTGCTGCCTCATAATCAAGAGATGAAAATAAAGAAAGAGCCCAAAAGTGAGGGGGGGTCCACATAAAAATGATTAAAAATAATAAAAAGCTATCAATACTCACTGTCCCTGTTGTCACGGCCCATCCAATCATTGGTGGAAAAGCCCCAGAAGCACCACCAATAACAATATTTTGTGGTGTGATACGCTTTAACCAAATTGTATAGATAACGACATAAAAGAAAATCGTAAACGCAAGAAAAAATGCCGCAAACCAATTAATGAAGCTCCCCATAACCAATACCGAGAGCATAGAAAGAACCATGCCAAAAATAAAAGCCTTTTGGGAGCTGATTTTACCCATGGGAATAGGACGCTTTTTAGTCCGTTCCATCACAGCATCAATGTCAGCATCATACCACATGTTCAGAGCTCCCGCACCACCGCCACCAGCAGCAATACATAAAATTGCTAAAAAACCATACCACGGATTGATAGGAACAGGCGATACAAGCAAACCAACCAGAGCCGTAAAGACCACAAGAGACATAACACGTGGCTTTAATAATGTAATATAATCACCAATACCGGATTTTGGTGGCGTTGATTTACCATTCACAACCAATAACTCTTCTGAAACTGACATTCCACTCAAAGCCCTTTTCCATTTTTGTCATTCACAAACCCAATATTACCTGACAAATATTATCTAGCGTATGGAAATGACCAATTAAGACCAATCGTATTTTTGAGAAAATATGAAATATCTCTTTCGCACGTCTCCCCTAAAAGTAAATGGAAATATTGGCAATAAAAATACATTTTTTCAATCAACGTTCTATCCACATTACAAATGTATCATAAAAACATATCATATGAATTAATATATTTGGGTAAATACTGATTTTGTGTTATAGTTTTTTATGGGGAATTCATTTTCTTATGTAAATCTATGCATGGTTGTGGGTATTGAGTCGGATAGGATTTTCTGTGATACTTTATAAATTACTCAAAAAAACTTTTTTTATTGGTGCTGTTCTTTACACACTTTATAGTAGTTTTATCAGTCATGCATTTGCACAAACACCCTATGCACAAGATGTCCCTGCTCCGCAAACCTATGGTGCATGGACAAAAGTGTGTTCTCTACCACCAGGTACACCTAACATGCAGTGTGAAGTTGTACAAAACGTTCACACACAAGGGCGTCAAGATATTACCTTGCGCGTTACATTTTATAAACTTCCTCAAAAGCAAGGTGCTTTGATGCGTGTTTTTGTTCCGATTCGCGTTGAATTACGTCCTGGCGTTGGAATTAAAATTGACGATAAAAATATGGGCAGAATGGAATATCGTCGTTGTCTTGGTGATAATTGTGTTGCTGAAGCCTTTCTTAAAGAAGACATATTGCAGCTCTTTTTAAAAGGAAAAATGGCAACCTATTTTATCTTTACAACTCCTGAACAAGGGATTGGAGGTTTTGTTGACCTTCATGGTCTTGGTGACGCCTATGCAACCTTACCGACATGAATGAAATCAATACATTTTAAACAATCAAAATCTCATCGTATATTTTGAAAGATTCTTAAAATTAGATTGATAAAAATCTTCGAAGCACCCATAAAAATAGGATAATTCTTATGAAATCGCTGATTGATCATTTTGATATTGCTTCCTCTAAAGTGCAATCACTTATACAGGAAACACTTCATCATGCTGATGATGGTGAGCTTTACCTTGAGTATATAGAAAGCGAAGCTCTTTTATTTGATAATGGACAGCTTAAAAACGGCTCATTTCATCAAGATATGGGATTTGGACTACGCGTTGTTGCTGGAGAGGCTACTGGATATGCTCACTCTAGTGAGTTATCAGCTGCTGCACTCAAACGTGCCAGTGAAGCTGCTAAAGCTGTTACCTATAATAATCATGCAGGGACTTATAGCATAGCACCTCAACAAACAAACAAAAGGCTTTATCAACCGCATAATCCCCTTGATGCTCCATCATTTGAAGAAAAAAGTGCTCTTTTGCAAAAAATTGATGCCTATTTACGTGCTAAAAATGATAAATTGCATCAGGTGACTGTTTCTCTTTCCGGCTCGCTACAACATGTTGAAATTTTACGTGCAGATGGTTATTTTGTTCGTGATATTCGTCCCCTTGTGCGACTTTCTATATCTGTGGTCGCAGCTGAAGGCAATCGTCGTGAAAATGGTTTTTATGGATGTGGAGGGAGACAAGCATTTAACCAATTTATTCATGAAGACAATTGGAAAAAAGCCGCGGATGAAGCCTTACGTATGGCTTTAACAAATTTAGAAGCAGAAGCAGCACCTGCTGGATCTTTTGATGTTGTCTTAGCGAACGGATGGCCTGGTGTTATGCTCCATGAAGCCGTAGGTCATGGTTTAGAAGGTGACTTTAACCGTAAAAAAACATCCGCTTTTGCTGGACTTTTAGGACAACAAGTTGCAGCAAAAGGTGTTACAGTTGTTGATGATGGAACAATTCCACAATGCCGTGGCTCTCTCACTGTCGATGATGAGGGGACCCCTTCAGGATATAACGTTCTCATTGAAGATGGAAAACTCGTTGGTTTTATGCAAGACAGGCTTAATGCACGGCTTATGGGAGGTAAATCAACTGGAAATGGACGGCGTGAATCTTATGCTTATGCACCAATGCCACGAATGACCAATACAATCATGCTAGGAGGAGATAAAACACCTGAAGAAATTCTTTCTTCACTTAAAAGTGGTATCTATGCTGTTTCATTTGGTGGAGGACAAGTTGATATTACTTCCGGAAAATTCGTCTTTGAATGTACTGAAGCATACCGAGTAGAAAATGGTAAAATTTGTGCACCAATCAAAGGTGCAACTCTTATTGGAAATGGACCGGATGCTATGAAACGTATCACAATGATTGGTAATGATAGTAAACTAGATAATGGTATTGGTATGTGCGGAAAAGCAGGGCAAAATGTCCCTGTTGGTGTTGGTCAACCTCATCTTCGAATCAATAATATGACAATCGGTGGAACTGCGCTTATAGAGGAATAAGCTTGCTCATTCCTTCCCAGTATTGCCTCCTTCTCGTCTATTACGACCACTTTGTGAGGGGGATGATACAATGAATTGATTTATAAAGATAATCTAGCGTTATTCATATTGTATTAGAACCTTGAGTCCCGTAAGATTTTCTCATTTTAATCTGTGTCTGTTAGATCAATCAAAATCATTCGTTTATACGTTACAGGCGGGGAGAGTTATATGGATAAAAACTGTACAAGAAAAGACTAAAGATTCCTCTTATGGTCCGTCTCAAGTACCAAGAGTTTTAAGAAACATTAGGGGATGGCAAATATAACGACGGCACAGGCTTATTCAGACACATCTTCTTCGTAATACATTAGTCTTTTGTGTGGGGTCACTTGTCTTTTATATTTCATAATAAAAAAGCTTAAAAGAAAAAACACTTTCTACATTCAGTGCTCTTAATTCAACGAGAAAAAGGTTATTATTATAGATAAATTTTGGAAAGATTTTATAATAATACACAGGTCAACTTTTAAAAAATCTTCATAGCATTAAAAAATTTTAGGCTAAAGTTTCCAACCTTTCTTTTTTTTCTTTTTGCTCAAAACAGCAACAATTTCGACATGTGGTGACCATAAAAATTGATCAATCGGTATGATTTTTTCTACTGTATACCCCCCTGAAACAAGAAGAGATAAATCACGAGCAAATGTAGTAGGATTACAAGAAATTGCCACAATACGTGATACTGTTGTCTTCGCTAATTCACGTACTTGTTGCTCTGCACCAGCACGGGGAGGATCAAAAACAACACTCTCAAAACATTCAAGTTCCTTTACAGAAAGGGGATGTCGGAAAAGATCACGTTTTTCACAAGTGACCGTTTTTAAACCAGTCGCAAAACGTGCTGCTGTATTTAGATTTCTTAATGCATCTTCATTATTTTCTACTGCATGAACATTCATCTTTTTTGCCATACGCAAGGTAAATGTTCCTACCCCTGAAAACAAATCAACAGCATTCTTTGCTTTTTTTAAATGAGTCAAAATAATATTGCCCATTATATTTTCAGCTTCACAAGTTGCTTGCAGAAAACCACCAGAAGGAAATTCAACACGGATATCTCCAAAGTAAATCTCTGGTTTTTCTCGTTCAACCAAAACTTCACCGTCAACAGATAAACGTATAATCCCATATGAAAGAGCAGCACTGATCATTTTCTGACGAAGTGATTCATGCTGTATAATGCAACCGCTTAAAGCAACATCTAAACCATTTTCAACACATGTTATCGTAACATGAAACCGTTTGGCAGAGCTCTTTAGAAAAGCACAGAGCTCTCTGATATTATGCAACTGAGAAATAAGCTCTGGACGGCTTACTGGACATTCCTCAAGAGCTACAATCTCATGAGAGAGATAACGGTTAAAACCAACTTTTTGCCCCTGTGGGGTCATGGAAGCTGTTAGAGTAATCCGCCGTCGGCTATAAGGTTTACATTCTATTAAAGGCGCAACAACATTATTAAGTCCATACTTTTTAAGCGCCTCAACAACCAATTGTTGTTTCCATACGCGATAAGCATCCATATGCCAATGCTGAAGAGTACACCCTCCACATTCTCCAAAATGCTGACAAAAAGTATCAATGCGTTCTGATGATTTTTCTTTTAATGTTATATATGTTGCATATTTTCCATGAACAGTAATTTCAGCACACTCTCCTGGTAAAGTAAAAGGAACATAAACGAAGCCGTGAGACGTCTTAGCAGTACCATAACCATTTGCTCCGATATAATCGATTATGACATTGTCATTCACTCTTGTTTTTCTCCAAATAGTAAATATTCCATGTTGCCATCACCACCTGTAATAGGGGAAGAAATTAAATCTTTTGCACTCCACCCTGTTTGTGTATTTAACCAAACAAAAAGCGCCTCAGCAGTTTCTTTAGCACTTGATGGACTTAATATTCCTCCCTTACTAAAGTGTTTACGACCAACCTCAAACTGAGGCTTTACCAGTAAAACAGCTTGGGCACCCTTCTTGGCTAAAGACAAAACAGGAGGCAATGCAAGTTTGAGAGAAATAAAGCTAACATCTGAAACGATAAGATCAATTTCTCGCCCACCTAAATGTTCCTGTTTAAAAGCTCTGACATTCAAGCCTTCTAATAACGTTATAGCACTGTTGCCCAATAAACGTTTATCAAATTGATGATGCCCAACATCAACGGCAATGACATGATCTGCTCCACGCTCTAAGAGAACTTGCGTAAAACCACCTGTTGATGCACCAACATCAATGGCTGTCACTTTGTCCGTTACAATTGGAAATGCATCAAGTGCAGCAATCAATTTTAACGCTGCCCGAGAAACATAATTCTGCGCTGGATCACAAACGGTAATCTCTGCATCATCAAAAACGATTTGCCCAGCTTTAAAAACGATTTCTCCGTTAACTTTAACAGTTTGGCGCATAATTGCATCACGTGCGCGTGAACGTGTCGTAAAAAAGTTTTTTTCAACTAAAAAAATATCGAGTCTTTTTCTGGAAGCCATCTCATACTCGAATTTTCTATCCTGCTCGAATCTCGCGTCCCAAAACAGCAAAAACCGTGCTTAAAATACCCATAGCGTCAAGTCCGACACGTGAAAGAACTTTTTCTGGTGAACCATGATTCAAATATTCATCAGGAAATTTTAGTGTACGAACTTTCAAACCATGCTCTAAGAGCCCTTCTTGCGCTAAAAATTGTAATATGTGCGCTCCAAATCCACCGATTGCCCCTTCTTCAATTGTCACCAATACCTCATGCTCACGTGCCAAACGACGCATCAAATCCTTATCTAAAGGTTTTGCAAACCGTGCATCTGCAACCGTTGTAGACAATCCTTCAGCCTCCAACGCATCAGCAGCTTGCAACACTTCTGACATCCGCGTTCCAAAACAAACCAAAGCGATTCTATTTCCTTCACGCAGAACGCGCCCTTTTCCAATTTCTAATAACTCACCACGTTGCGGTAAATCTATACCAATCCCCTCACCACGCGGATAACGAAAAGAAATTGGTCCCTGATCATAAGCTGCAGCTGTACGCACCATATGCATCAGTTCAAGCTCATCAGAAGGTGCCATAACAACAAAGTCAGGAAGAGTGGCCAAAAAAACAATATCAAAACTTCCAGCATGTGTTGCACCATCTGCCCCCACAAAACCTGCTCGGTCAATAGCAAAACGTACCGGTAATTTTTGAATTGATACATCATGAATAATTTGATCATAAGCACGCTGTAAAAAAGTAGAATAAATTGCAACAAAAGGCTTATACCCTTCACAAGCAAGTCCTGCCGCAAAAGTTACGGCATGTTGCTCAGCGATACCAACATCAAACATTTTTTCAGGAAATTTTTTCGCAAAAGAATCAAGGCCTGTTCCTGTTGGCATCGCTGCTGTTATGCCAACAATCTTATCATCATGGCGAGCTTCTTCTATTAAAGCTTTAGAAAATACCTTGGTATAGGGTAGAATATTACTTGATGCTTTTATCTGTTTTCCTGTCGTGACATCAAAACGATTAACACCATGATATTTATCAGATGAGGCCTCTGCAGGTGGATATCCCTTTCCCTTATGGGTTACAACATGCACCAAAACAGGACCATTAGGATATTCACGAACATTTTTAAAAACAGGCAATAAATGCCCCAAATTGTGCCCATCTATGGGTCCAACATAATAAAAGCCAAGCTCATCAAATAAAGTTCCCCCAACCAAAAGTCCACGCGCAAATTCCTCTGAACGACGGGCTTTATCCAAAAAAAACTTTGGCAATTTTTCGCTCAACATCTTTACGCGTTCACGCAAATGACGATAAGAAGGACGAGACACTAATCGTGCAAGATGTGCACTCATAGCACCTGTAGGTGGTGCTATAGACATATCGTTATCATTAAGAACAACAATCAAGCGTGCATTCAAAGCACCAGCGTTGTTCATTGCTTCATAAGCCATGCCCGCAGACATTGCACCATCACCAATGACAGTTATGATATTGCGTCTTGTCTCTGCTTTCAAAGCACTTGCCACCGCCATACCAAGCCCCGCTGAAATAGAAGTAGACGAATGCCCCGCTCCAAATGGATCATACACACTTTCTGAACGTTTTGTAAAACCCGATAATCCGCCCTCTTGACGTAATGTGCGAATTTTTTCTCTACGCCCCGTTAAAATCTTGTGTGGATAGGTTTGATGACCAACATCCCAAATAATCCTATCCTCTGGTGTATTAAAAATATAATGTAATGCAACAGTGAGCTCAACAACACCAAGTCCCGCCCCAAGATGACCACCTGTTACAGAAACCGCATCAATTGTTGCGGTCCGCAACTCATCAGCCAACTGTACCAAATCAGACTCAGGCAATGCCCGCAAATCTTGCGGAAAACAAACACGGTCAAGCAATGGTGTTAAGACCTGAGACAAAAAAAATCCTTTCTATTATCTTAACTCAAGAAAACACAATGATAAAAATATATCTTCTCTACTCTTTTATTTACAGTTTTGCATCTTTTTTACTGAAAAATGCTATTTTCTATTTGAGATGAGCTATAATTTCCTCATTTTTAACTTATTTTATAAAAAAGAAATCAATAAAACTTTCTATTTATAAACTAAGGTTATTGCTTCTCTTAAGTCCCACAATAAATATCCAAAAAGATTTAAATTATTTAGCATCAAGTGGTTCCACTCCTTCTGGAGAACCTTCTTCTGAAAGCTGGATTTTTTCAACTTTAGCTTCAGCAACTCTTAAGAGTTTTTCACAATGCTTTTTAAGCGCTTCACCGCGTTCATAAATATCAATGGATTGTTCCAAAGGCACATCGCCACGTTCCAAATTTTCGACAATAACTTCAAGTTGCTTAAGCGCTTGCTCAAAGCTTAAGGTCGTAATATCCCCCTCTTGTATCTCTTTTTTCATATGAACCTCAAAAAATATCTGTTCTGGATATACGAACTCCAAAACCTTCCAAACCTACATAATGATGCTCTTTAGAAGCATAAACAATAACAGAGCCTATTCCTAAATATTTTAAAATTTGTGATCCTAAACCAATTTTGCGCCATTCTTCTTCGCGTTCAATCGCCTGCACATGGTTTTCTGAACTGTTTCTTGTCATTTTTTGAATACCAACAGTTGATTGTATAACAGATCCTTCACGCAAATAAATAAATACGCCACGTTTTTCTTTTTCCATCATACGCCGCATCATCACCATAATATCTGAAGTTTGACAAAAAACGTCACTTATAATGTTTTCATGATGTAAATGCACAGGAATATTCTCACCCTCACGGACATCACCAAAAACAATTGCAATATGCTGAACGACTTCCCAAGGGAGTTGATAACTTTGAACAATAGCGGGACCTACAGATGTTTCAATAGGCATTTCTCCAACATGCTTGATCAATATTTCCTTACGTTGGCGGTAAGCAATTAAATCTGCAACCGTTATAATATGCAACCGATGTTCTTGCGCAAATTTCATAATCTGATCGCCATGTTTAACGCTTCCATCATCATTAACTAACTCACCGATAACACCAACCGGCGGCAAATTAGCTAATTTACATAAATCAACAGCGGCCTCCGTGTGACCTGAACGCATGAGCACTCCCCCTTCATGCGCAATTAAAGGAAAAACATGCCCTGGACGAACAAAATCATCCGCACTTGCATTTGAATTCGCAAGATTACGTACAGCTAATGTACGGTCATGCGCTGAAATTCCTGTTGTTATGCCGTGTTTAAAATCAACAGTAACCGTAAATTGCGTCCCATGTGCAGAGTTATTATCTGGTACCATAGGAGAAAGATTAAACCGTTTTGCTTCTTTTTTTGGCATAGGTGTGCACACAATACCTGTTGTGTGACGAAGAATAAACGCCATCTTTTCTTCTGTACAATGCGCTGCAGCAACAGTTAAATCACCCTCATTTTCACGGTCATCATCATCTGTCACCACAACAATTTCACCGCGTTCAAAAGCTTTAAGTGCAGAAACAATTTTTTTTTCATCATACGCCATTGTTCACCTTTTCAATCACCCAACTTGACCGCGATGTCTTAGATAATGGTCAGCAATAGCACAAGCAACCATCGCTTCACCAACAGGAACCGCACGAATCCCAACACATGGATCATGACGTCCCTTTGTTATAACGTCTATATCATGACCATCAACATCAATGGAACGACGAGGTGTTAAAATTGATGAAGTAGGCTTTACAGCAAAACGTGCAACAATTGGCTGTCCACTCGATATTCCCCCTAAAATACCACCAGCATGATTGGATAAAAAAAGCGTTTTTCCATCATTTCCCATTCGCATTTCATCGGCATTTTCTTCTCCCCTCAAGCGGGCTGCCGCAAAACCATCACCAATTTCCACACCTTTTACCGCATTAATCGACATAAGTAACGAGGCAATATCTTGATCAAGCTTTGCGTAAATAGGGGCTCCTAAACCTGCCGGAACATTTTCTGCAACGATCTCAACAACCGCACCAACAGATGTCCCCTCTTTACGGAGTTTACTGATATAGTCACTAAAAATGTGAACCATCTCTGCATCAGCTGTAAAAAAAGGATTATTATCAACCTCTGACCAATCCCAACGATCACGATTAATATTATGAGGACCAATTGCTATCACTGCTCCTCGTACAATCAAACCAGGAACGATTTTACGAGCAAATGCACCTGCTGCAACACGTGCTGCCGTCTCCCGTGCCGAAGCACGTCCCCCGCCTCGAAAATCACGAATGCCATATTTAATATCATAAGTATAATCCGCATGTCCTGGACGATACTGATGAGCAATTGCTCCATAATCTTGAGAGCGTTGATCTGTGTTTCGAATCAACAGAGAAATTGGTGTACCTGTTGTCACCAATGTCGTTCCATCGTCTTGAACAACAACTCCTGAAAGGACCTCTACTTCATCTGGTTCTCGGCGCTGCGTTGTATATTTTGATTGTCCTGGCTTGCGTTTATCAAGATAAGCTTGAACTTCTGCAAGAGTAAAAATAATTCCAGGTGGACAACCATCAATGACACAACCAAGAGCAGCACCATGACTTTCACCCCATGTTGTTACACGAAACAAATGGCCAAATGTATTATGCGACATGAAAAAAGATCCATTTCTCTGTCAAATATATACAACGATAACGTATGTTGTGTGCTATACACAAGACAACTCTTTTCTCCCAAATACTCTTGGACACCTTAAATTTGGTCAAATTACTGCTGTCTAATAAAATCTTATAAACCAAACTTTATTCTTTAACGACAGAAATGTCTGGGGCATCAACTGCTTTCATACCTATGATATTATAACCCGAATCGACATGATGGACTTCACCGGTAACAGAACGAGACAAATCTGAAAGAAAATAAAGTGCAGAATCACCAACCTCTTCAATTGTTACCGTACGACGTAATGGAGCATTATATTCATTCCATTTTAAAATATAACGAAAATCACCAATACCAGAAGCCGCTAACGTTTTAATTGGTCCAGCAGATATAGCATTAACACGAATATTTTGGGGACCTAAATCTACCGCTAAATATTTCACGCTCGCTTCAAGAGCGGCTTTGGCAACCCCCATTACATTATAATTGGGAACAACCTTTTCTGCACCATAATAGGTTAGTGTCAAGATTGAACCACCATCTGGCATCAATTTTTCTGCACGCTTTGTTAGAGCTGTTAGGGAATAAACGGAAATATTCATGGTCATCATAAAATTTGATTCGCTGATATCAATATAACGACCACTTAATTCATCTTTATCAGAAAAACCAATAGCATGAACTAAAAAATCAAGTTTTCCCCATTTCTTCTCTATTTCTCTAAAGACCGTATCAATAGAGACACTGTCAGAAACATCACAATGTCCACAAACAAATCCCTTTAATTCTTCAGCCAAAGGCTCGACACGCTTTTTCATTGCTTCACCCTGATAGGTAAAAGCAAGCTCTGCCCCTGCGCTACTTGCCGCTTTAGCGATTCCCCAAGCGATGGAGCGATTATTGGCCAACCCCAAAATTAAACCACGCTTACCGTACAATAAACCATTACCCTTAGCCATCAGCACTGCCCCATTGTTACTTAAAATTAGTATTATTCACCTGCCTATGACACAGGTCAACTTTTTCTTCAAGCAATTGGTTTAAAATCAAACAAAAACTACGCTTTTATATATAAAATTTTTAAAATTAATCTTGTTGCATTTGCAAAAACTGTTCTAGTGCGGCGGCATTTTCATCTCCCGGCAACATAATGCGAACATGCACATAAAGATCATCTCTTGTACCATTTTTTAAACGAAGCCCTTTCCCTTTCAACCGTAAAACGCGATCAGAACTTGACCACGCAGGAATCGTTAAAACCACACGCCCCTCCAATGTCTCAACTTCTTCTTTTGCTCCCAAAACAGCATGTTTAAGAGAAACTGGTAAATCAAGATGGAGTGCTCTTCCTTCAACCCGAAAACGAGGATGTTTTTGAATCTGAATGGTTATTAACGCATCTCCTGCTTGCCCGTGAGGTACCTCTTCTCCCTGACCTTTTAAACGAATAGTCTGTCCGTCTTCAATATAATCTGGCAGTTTAATTTTTAACTTTTTTCCATTTGGAAAAACAGCTTCCACCTTTTCTGCGCCAACCATCTGCTCTAATGTTATGGCAAGATTAGCACAAACATGTGCTCCTTGTTGGGAACGGTTATAGTGTGTGGAATTCGAAAAGCTACCACCTCCTCCAAACAGATCCCGAAAAATATCACCCGCATCAAAACTTGCACCACCTGAAGAGGAAAAATCAAATCCCTTTGCTCTTCCTGAAAAGGGATTTTGTTTATTGCTAAAATTTTCACCAGCACCATAGGCTTGATAAAGCGGTTTTCCTTCCATATCAATTTCACCGCGGTCAAATTGTGCTTTTTTATCTTTATCACCTATAATTTCATAGGCTTGATTAATTTCAGCAAATTTCTCTTTAGCCTTTGTATCATCTTTATTATGGTCTGGATGATATTTCTTCGCTAATCTTCTAAATGCCGATTTAATCTCTTGCGATTTTGCGGTACGTGCCACACCCAGAATCGTGTAGGGATCACGCATATTGCCCTCTTTTCAATTTCTTCGTTTTCAAAATATCAACTGATACGTTGTTCAATATCCCTTATAGCTTCATCAGTCTATTCTAAAGAATAATTTCTTCTTTTCTCTTTATATGTCTATCAATAAACTAAAATACCAGATAAAATGAGACATTTATTTAATATAGCTCCTTGTAGTCTATGCTAAAGTAAAAATAATTAAACTACCATAAAAATACATGATATCATTGGCTTTTTGAAAATAAGAAAAAATAGTACTGTAACTTCTTGATGATAAAGTAAATGAGAAAATGCCTCACCCATGCTCACTGATATTTGGAGAAACTATGAGCACAAAAATACCAACAGATGATCATTTTATGAAAATGCAAAAACCTTTTGAACTTTTCGCAAAGTGGCTTGAAGAGGCAACGATAAGTGAAATAAATGATCCGAATGCTATGGCATTAGCAACAGTTGACGAAACAGGACTCCCTAATGTTCGTATGGTTCTCCTCAAAGACTACAGTCCCCAAGGATTCGTCTTCTATACCAATTATGAAAGCTGTAAAGGACAAGAAATTTTAAAATCAATGAAAGCATCCTTAGGTTTTCATTGGAAATCACTCCGTCGTCAAGTCAGAATTAGAGGAATCGTTGAAAAAGTAAGTCAACAGGAAGCCGATGCCTATTTCCAATCGCGACCACGTGGTAGTCGAATTGGTGCATGGGCCTCTAAACAATCTCAACCTTTAGACAATCGTTTTGTGCTCGAAAAAGCAATTGCTCAATATACTGCGCGTTATGCTCTAGGCAATATTCCACGACCACCTTATTGGTCTGGGTTTCGTGTTAAACCCCTTTCTATAGAGTTCTGGTGCGATCGCCCATTTCGTTTACATGATCGTTTGCTTTTTACACGGGATTGTGTTGAACACAGCGATTGGAAAAGACAAAAACTTTATCCCTAATCCTTCAAACTTCATCGTTATGAAGATTTTTTCTTCGCAACAATTAAACAAATATTTTTTATTCGAAAAATTCTAAAAGAAGATGATTTATTTTATTTAAATAGAAGAATTTTATTTTCACTGTAAAGGTTAATTGGTGATATTTTCTACTGTATTGCTTAAAAATAGATTAGCAACAAGCTTATTAAAAAAACATACTGTATTCAGTAGAAACTATGATTTTAGCTAACTTATTTTTAGACCGCAGGATAAAATATCATCCATATACCCCCACATACTAAACCAGCAAAAATCACAAAACCAATAAGCGAATTAGATTTGAAAAGCCTGAGGCATTGTGAACTATCATCTATATCAATGACTTTAATTTGAATAAACATATGGATGCTTGCCACAAAAATCCCCAAAAAACTAAGAACAGGAACTCCAGCTAAATAAAATGCTAGACTAACGAACATCACAAAACCACCATACAAAAATACTAAAGCACGCTTGGTTGCTTTACCAAAAAGAAGAGCCGTAGAACGGACACCAACAGTAACGTCATCTTCTTTATCTTGATGTGCGTAGATTGTGTCGTATCCTATGGTCCACAAAATTGATCCCACATAAAGCAAGATTGGTGCCCAGCTTAAACTTCCAAAGACAACAGCCCACCCCATTAATGCCCCCCAATTAAATGCAACGCCTAAAAAAAACTGCGGCCAATATGTTACGCGTTTCATAAAAGGATAAAATGCAACAGCTATCAATGACGAAATACCTAGAAAAAAACTAAACCTATTAAATTGTGATAAAACGACTAAACCAACAAAACATTGCACAAGGATAAAAACTCTCGCTTGAAACCGACTCACATGACCTGTTGGCAATGGGCGAGAACGTGTCCTTTCTACCTGAGCATCAATTTTATGGTCAATAAGATCATTCCAAGTACATCCTGCCCCTCGCATAGCAATAGATCCCAGAAAAAAAAGAAAAAGATACCAAACCCAATGAAGAAACATTGATAAAAGAGTATCGTAGTGCATGTTATAAGAGAAAAAAGCCATTGTTGTTGACCAAAAACAAGGCCACATCAACAATTGCCAACCGATAGGCCGATCCCAACGCGCCAATTGCGCATAAAACCATAAAGAACGGGGAAGGAAGCTGTAGACCCATTGTTTGGAAGATGCATCCATAACCCGTCCTTGGCTATCATAGGACTGAACATGCGCGATATTTTTATTTTTTTTCATCAAATGATTTACCTTTGGTCTTGCGATAGAGACATTTCATTCTTATGAGAAGGGGATGAGATTAATTATCTTTTATGAGAGGAGCAAGCAATGAATATTCTTCTTATTGGCTCAGGGGGACGAGAACATGCTTTAGCATGGAAAATAGCAGCATCACCACTGCTAACAAAGTTATATTGTGCTCCTGGAAATCCTGCAACAACAGAATTTGGTGAAAATATTAATTTGAACATTGATGACCATCCCCTTGTTATTGATTTTTGTAAGGCACATTCTATTGATCTTGTAATTGTAGGACCAGAAGCACCCTTGGTGGCGGGTATAACAGACTCTCTTAATAGCGCTAACATCTGTGTATTTGGTCCTACTCAAAAAGCTGCTCAACTAGAAGGTTCAAAAGCCTTTACAAAAGATTTATGTCGGAAGAATAACATTCCTACAGGAAGTTACCAATGCTTTAATGATGCCTCTAAAGCTAAAGCTTACATTCAGCAACAAGGTGTTCCCATTGTTATTAAAGCTGATGGCTTAGCAGCTGGCAAAGGTGTCGTGGTTGCAACAACTATGGAAGAAGCGTTTAACGCAGTTGATGCCTGCTTCAAAAGTACATTTGGAGATGCAGGAAACAAAATTGTTGTAGAATCTTTTCTTGAAGGTGAAGAAGCAAGCTTCTTCTGCCTTTGTGATGGTAAAGTTGTTCTTCCTTTTGGATCTGCTCAAGATCATAAACGTGTAGGTGATGGGGATACTGGAGCAAACACCGGTGGTATGGGTGCTTATTCACCAGCGCCCATCATGACCCAAGAAATAGTGAATCGTACTCTCAAAGAAATTGTTGAACCAGCTTTAAAAAGCATGAAAGAAATGGGTGCCCCCTTTAAAGGTATTCTCTTCGTCGGATTAATGATAACGCAAAAAGGACCCGAATTAATTGAATTTAACATACGATTCGGTGATCCTGAATGTCAAGTTTTAATGATGCGCCTCAAAGATGATATTTTGCCAATTTTTCTTGCTGCAGCTCAAGGAAAACTTGAAAATAAGCCTCTTCGGTGGTCTGAAAAAACAGCTCTCACCGTTGTTATGGCTGCTAATGGTTATCCAGACTCTCCCCAAAAAGGTACTGTTATCCGTAACGTTGATCAAGTAAACACTCTTCCCGATGTGAAAGTTTTTCAAGCTGGTACAGTGTTGCGTGATGGAGAACTCATTGCAAATGGTGGACGTGTACTCAATATAACAGCAACAGGAAAAACGATTACCCATGCACAAAAACGTGCTTATGAAGCTGTTGATTGTATTGATTGGCCAGAAGGTTTTGTTCGTCGAGATATCGGATGGAGAGCCGTTGCGCGAGAAAATTAAATCCTTTGAATATTCTTTTTTTACGATTTTCTTATTTTATATAAGAGCATGATACAAAAATTTTCTCACTGTTTTACGTTGACCATAATTTTGAAAAAATGAGTGTGCTTTCCTTTGAACAATCAAATATTGTAAATAGGATATCTACTCATGATAAAATAGGAAAATTTTCTGAATCTGAAGATGTAATATAAAATAATCATTTTACTGTTGTCTTTACTTTAAACGCATTTTCTCATCATTTTTATAAACACTTTCTTTCTTATAAAATCCTGAGGAAAAACGTATATACTATCATTTCTTTTATTTATCGCGTTTTTAGTGAAATTCCGCTTTTACGAAAAATGAAATGCCCAAAAAAGATAGTTATGTTATTCACATACAAATTCTTAAACAATATCTCTCATGCTTATCATTCCCATTTTACGACACTACCTGCAAATAGTATAAATCCATTCCGCCAGCTTTCTGGAATAAAAATAAAAACCTATACCATCATTGTATTTTCCAATTCTCAATATTACGATAACCCTTTCTATCTAAATGATTTTGATTATAAAAGAGAGATGAAATAAGAATATTCTGCAATATTCAAAGCTTTCATTCAACATGGAGAAATGATTTATAAAAAAATTCAAAAACACTTCCAGTAATCTTCTGGTGTTTTTAATAATGTGGCAAAAACCCAAAATTATACCGCAAAAAAACAGTTTCTATTGTTATGAAAACCGTTTTTACCTCTCTGAAAAAAGCGTTTTACATCATCGATTCCTGCTGCCAATGTATGTGTCAAAAAACTCTCATTTACAATCATTGACTTTCTCTTTGTTTTCAAGAACCAAAAGTCGCACCAAATCCCGTCTGTAAAGGTCTGAATTCTCATTAAGCGGGTTTCTCTTTCTTCCCACTCATATGCTGCACTTACACAAAGACCTACAAGCAAACTTAAGAATATTCGCCATATCTTCTAAAACACTTCATGTGTGAAGTTTACATGCCTTATGTTACCTCCCCAAACAACAATGTTTTACAGCACAACAAGATAAATGCTGACGGTCGTACAAAAATAAATGCATATTAATTTACTGGAGTGCAATTCGATTCGCAATCACCAAACGCAAGCCTAACGGATTGCTATAACGAAGTAAAAAATGCTTTTGTTTAGAATGTGCTGTTGTACCAAAAAATCGATGTAAATCAGAACGATCTTTTACAACCAGAATGCGATTATCTTCATTGATCATAAGCATGGGAAGGCCATAAGTATCCGCCCATAACCGCCAATCCAGAAGAACATTATTCAAATCTCTGGAAACCAAAAGCGGTATACAAGCTTCCTCATCAGCATGAAGTAATTCTAATGCAACAGCTCTTTCTCCTGAACGCGTTTTTACAGTACGTGCTGCAATTCCTCGAAAATGATAAGGGGGTATTAAATGCGATAAGCTTGAAGGCATATCTGTTTTAAAAGAAACACCACGCTCATTTAACGAACAAATAACCTGATTACCCGTTTTGGATGAAAAATATGTCGTCGTTTGTGGCAAATGGCACGGATCTAACCGAAATTCAAGCACCGCTTTTGCCTGATTAAAGCATTGATTAGCCATATACATTATCCCAATTTATCTTAAATAACATACACCCTTTAGCAGCTTTTTCTCATTGGATTATTAAAAGTTTGAATAAAAAACAACTGGTTTCTTTTTTGGTTATTAAAATCTAAACAAAAATGCATGATCACCATTCTTGAATTATAATACTTTTCCAGGATTCATTATCCCTAAAGGATCGAACGTTTTTTTAATCCCTTGCATAATATCCAATGCGACAGGCGATTTAAAAGAACGAAGTTCTTCGCGCTTAAGCTGACCAATTCCATGCTCAGCAGAAAATGCACCTCTATAGTCCACCACTAAACTATGAATGCGATGATTCATTGTTGACCATAACTGCAAGAACACTGTCGTATCAGCTCCTACAGGTTGTGTAATATTATAATGTAAATTTCCATCGCCCATGTGTCCAAAACAAATCACCCGTGCTCCTGGAGCAATATCCTCAACAATAAGCGCTGCCTCAGCAATAAAATCAGGAATAAAAGCAAGTGGGATTGCAATATCATGCTTAATGGACCCTCCTGCTAACTTTTGTGCTAATGATATACTTTCTCGTAATTGCCAAAAAAAATCTTGCTGTTTTAAAGATTGCGCAACAACTGCATCTTCTATCACCGCATTCTTTAAAGCTTCTTCTAAAATAGTACTCAATACCGATAACGCCTCATCATTGCCTTGCAACGATGAAATGTTCATTAATACATACCATTCATGTTTCCGCTGAAGAGGAGGCTTCTCACACATCTTATAATCTAAAGCCATTTGCAAACTGAGATTTCCCATGAGCTCAAAACCTGTCAACATCCCTCCTCCATATTCTTGAGCCAGAGATAAAAACTCTAAAGCCTTCGCCGGACTATACAATCCCACCAAAGCAACAGCTTTTCCTTTTATTTTTGGAAACATCTTCAAAACGGCTGCGGTTATAACACCCAATGTACCTTCTGCACCAATAAAAAGATCTTTTAAATCGTAACCGCTATTGTCTTTTTTAACAAAACGCAAATCATCTAAAATACGCCCATCCGGTAAAACAACTTCTAAACCAAGACAAAGATCACGCATATTGCCATAGGCTAAAACAGCTGTCCCTCCAGCATTCGACGAAAGATTTCCTCCTACTTGGCAAGAACCTTCAGATGCCAAAGAAAGAGGGAAAAAACGACCTGATTCATCCACTTTTTTCTGTAAATCCTGTAAAATAACACCAGCCTCTACAACAACAAAATTTCCCTCAAGATTTATAGCTCTAATCTTATTTAATCGCTCCATAGATAAAAGAACGCTCCCTCCTCTTTCATCTGGTTGTTGTCCCCCCACAAGCCCTGTATTTCCACCCTGTGGCACAATCGGTGTGCGCGTTTTGCTCGCTAACTGCATAATCGATGAGACTTCTGCGCAAGAAGATGGACGTAAAAGTAAAGGTGTTTTTCCATGAAAAAGCCCACGCTCTTCAAGCAAATACGGTGCAATCAACGCTTGATCTGTTATAGCATGCTTAGCACCAACAATTTCCCTAAACCCTTCAATTAATTCCTGCTCCATGTTCATTTCTCCTTTGGAGCCGCAGCCCGTATAAGACGATCATTGATAGCCTCCCCTAACCCGTATAATGGAATAGGTTCTACTGCGATACATCTCACTTTAAATGAATCTAATTCCTTCATATATTGAAATAAATGAGAGGCTGCCTCTTCTAACTTTCCATCTTCGCTAAGGTTTAAAATAGAAACGGCATTTTCAGCCCCCATAACACGCTTTGAACCAAATGCTAAAAGCGCTTCACCATTTTCCACCTTTTCTACATTCAAACGAACCGTGGCATTGGGAGCATAATGCGACTTTAACATCCCAGGAGCTTCAATCGCCGCCCTTTGATCTATCCGTTTCAAAGGCTTCCCCACAACTTCTGCAATTTCATCAGCCGCAAGCCCCCCTGGACGCAAAAGATAAATATTTTCACCACAAATTTTAATAATCGTTGATTCCAGCCCTATTTTAGCAGGTCCTCCGTCCAATATCAAAGGAACAGATTCCCCCAAAGATGCAAAAACAGCCTCAGCTGAAGTAGGGCTAAGACGCCCCGATTGATTCGCACTAGGAGCAGCAAGTGGGCGGCCAAAATGTTGTACCACTTCCGCAAAACGACTGTCTGGAAAACGAACAGCCAAGGTATTCAAACCAGAGGTTGTTAAAGGATGGATATTATGCTGTTCCTTTAAAGGCAAAACCAATGTCAAAGGCCCTGGCCAAAATTCCTCCATTAATTGGCGTGAAAGAAAGTCAATTTTAACATAACGTTCCGCCATTTCGATGCCGCTGACATGCGCAATAAGAGGATTAATTTGCGGACGACCCTTTGTAGAATAAATAGAAGAAATTGCCCTCCCATTGGTTGCATCGCCCGCTAATCCATAAACAGTTTCCGTTGGTAATGCTACTAACTTCCCTTGTTCAAGAAGCGCTATTGCCTCTCTTATCGAAGCACTATCGAGTGGTAGAATCGTCATGACACATCATTTCTATAACACTCTTTTAGTGATATTATGCTCTTTTTTATTCATATATCACATTGATTTATATGTTTTTTAAGTATGGGGTTCATAAATAAAGGTTAGGGAATAGGATTTTCCAATATTCTTCTACAAAACATATCTTATTCTGCTAACTTTCTCTAATAATTTTTTGAATTTTGCTAAGTTCTCTTGTGAAAAGCTATTGTTGAAACTCTTGACATAGACTTAACGTGCAGTACATTGTGCTACAATTGAATAGGGGATTTAGCAATGGGAAAAATTCAAGCCCGTATACCTGATCAAGTTCAAGAAATTGCAAGTGCAGTTATTAAGTCTACGGGTTTAACTGTATCGGATGCAGTACGCATGTTTATGACCCGCATTGCTAGAGATCGTACATTACCGCTTAGACCTTTCAACCAAATCCGGAAACATTACAAGCTATCGAGGATGTCGAAATGGGATGCGTCGAACGTACATCATTAGACAGCTTAAGGACCATGATACGCGAAGATAGAACTGAAATGCGTAAATTTGAAAAGAAAACCTAAGCTTGCTATATTGTCTATACGCGTTCATTCCGGTCTGACCTTAAACGTGAAAGCAAAGGTAGGTATGCTAATACACTAGAGAAGGATTTGCTACTTGTGGTCAAAGCGTTAGCAGAGAATGAACCGCTAAAAGCGCATTGGAGGGATCATGCGCTAACAGGTCAATGGCGCAATTGTCGTGATTGTCATATCAAGCCAGATTTAGTTTTGACCTATCAAAAGCCGAATACCAAAACACTTGAGCTCTTACGACTTGGTTTGCATTCTGAACTACGCTTATGATTGGATCTCCAATTCATAGTAAAAAGAATTTTTCGAAGTTTTTGCTTGTATGACAGTTTTTCTAATTCTTTGAGAACCACTGCTTCAAATGAGCGAAGATGTTGTCTATCGCATCCATGAGGCATGCAAAATCAAGGATAAGCAAAAAAAGAAAAAATGCTATCCACTTCATCAAGCGAGACATCATTTTCACGCTTTGATAGGTGATGATCATTTCTTGAAACATTTCTTTTTCTGCTTCTGTAAGCTCTGTGTGTTTTTTGGATTTTTTTCTAACCATGTTTCCACCCACACAAGCGTTGACCCTGCTTGTTATGCTTTAAGATCTCTCTTGCTAAGTTTGAGCTAATGGTGTTCAGATCTTGCCGGCTTAAATAAATAGGTAACCAACCAACACAAGAAGAAACATATTTATTTGTCGCACAACCAGTGTGTAATACGTTGATTTATAATGATAATCTAGCTCTGTTCATGTTGAATTAGACCCCCGAATAACGTAGGATTCTCTCATTTCAAATCTGTTTATCTTGAATCAATCAAAATCACTCATTTGCACATAACAAGTGGGATGAGTGTGTGGATCAAATTTATATAAGAAAGGAGTAAAAAATGGTTCTTATGAACCGTCTTAATGCAAGATCTGTCGCAACATTGGGGGCTGGCAAATATAATGATGGTGCCGGCTTGCTTC
>NZ_JBHIQZ010000011.1:0-64984 GCF_042196865.1 Bartonella sp. AC130YNZD | reverse complement strand
TATCATCTTTAGTAATTTTTTCATTAGAATAAGCGGCTTTTAAATATGCTAATCCTTCATCAGTTATAGCATTACGCTTCTGTAAACCAGCTGTTGTGTTTGCTTCTGTAAAGTCTGTAAATAAATGGGATTGTTTTTTGTTTTTATTCTTTGAAATTGTAGTCTCTTCATAAAAATATCTTGGAAAGCATTGGCTAGCAGCCATAGCATTAACATCAGGTAAATCTTTTATCATTAGGGTAGAAAAACCATTTACTCCTATACCTGTAATTTGTATTACCTTATTTTCGACTACTTGCCCCATCGGAAATATACGAGGCATCTGGTAAGTTCTTTCATTAAAAATACGATTGTAATAGAGCCATTGCTTTGTAAAGGGACGATAAAGACTTTGAACTGAACAATTACTTTCAAATTCGGAAATTTTTCCTCTTACAAACTCTTCTTTTAGACTACTACTCCAACTGATTTTTTTAGCATCAACGTTAACAAAATTGTCTACAGCATTTTTACGTATCCTGCTATCAAAATGCCCATAAGCATTATTAAAACGTTGTACTTCGCTATTATAGAACGTGATCATGTTATTCATGTTTTTCGCTAAGCATTCACGACTTGAATTGTATGTCCAGCTAACTACTTTATTTTATATTGATTTACCCTCTTGGAATACTGATGATTATTACAGAAGTTTTTTGTTTAAGCGGGAGAGTTATCAAAAAATATCCACGCTGCTGACACAACTAAAGTGTAAAGTTTCTTCTGTCTTTAAACAATATGCTAAAAATCCCAAAAACTTTAATCAATTTATATTAAAATAAAGTGAAAACTGTTGATTTTTGTACCCTTTTAAATAACACAATTGTCGGTAAGAAGCTTCTCCTTACCAATTGCGACTTAAAAAAAAGAAACAATACGCATTAAAAGATCTTTAAATGTCCTTTGGAAGTTCTTTGAGTCCCCTAAAAAGTACAAACACCGATGACTAAGCTATATCAACAATCTTCACTTTTAAACAAACAGATATGGGGAAATCCTACTGCCCAATTTTATTTAGCAACTCGTACCTTAAAAAAAATTACGCAATCAATAAGTTATTTACGGTATAAAATAAAATGGTGGGTGATGAGGGGATCGAACCCACGACCCGCTGATTAAGAGTCAGCTGCTCTACCGACTGAGCTAATCACCCATAAGCTTCTCAAAAGACGAGAATGAGCGTTTCTATAACGCTCCTAAGGATAGATGTCCAGATATTTTGTTGTTTGTTATATAAACTCATTGTCTGTAAGATTAAAAATATGATATTCACCACTTGATCTTATATAAAAATAAACCCATTATAACAAGCTTTATAAATAAATGTTCTGATTGTTATACAGAACCTATAGTTAGAGGATTATCGAGCATAATGCCCGAGCGAAAATTAGAGGAACCTTCTTGTGGTTGTAAGCGGGATGGGGCATCATTTTGTTTTATCAAAAATCACATGCATTCAAGCAATATTGTACTGTTTTTTTCTTTGAATATAAGTTTCTTACATTCAATGTTCATGATCCAATATACGAATAAAAGCCTATGAATTTTTTTTGTCAATCGCGCGCTTTTAAGCTTCTAAAAGGTAAGGAATGATGGAATGGATCACTGATCCCCATGCGTGGTTTGGTTTGATCACGCTGGTTTTTCTCGAAATTGTTTTAGGAATAGATAACCTTATCTTTATTGCAATTTTAGCTGAAAAATTGCCACTGAATTTGCGTGACCGCGCACGCTTTATAGGTCTTACTTTAGCATTAATTATGCGGCTTTTTCTTCTTACCGTTATTGGATGGGTTATGAGACTCGATAGAGTAATTCTTTCACTTTCATCTTTTGTATTTAGTTGGCATAGCTTTATTTTAATCGGTGGTGGAGCCTTTTTGCTCGCAAAGGGAACGCTAGAATTACATGAAAGGTTAGAAGGAGTATCACATGAAAGAAAAACAGGCGTTGGTTATGCTGTTTTTTGGCAAGTAATCGTCCAAGTCGTGGTGCTGGATGCCGTTTTTTCACTAGACAGTATTATTACCGCAACAGGTATGATTGCAAAAGAGCAGGCAGCAGTTATGTATATCGCAGTCATAGCTGCTATGGGAGTAATGATGTGCGGATCTGGTGCTCTTATGCGTTTTATTAATCGTCATCCCACTATTGTAATCCTTTGTCTTGGTTTTTTGATGATGATTGGTTTTACTCTCATTGTTGAAGGATTTGGTTTTCATATTCCAAAAGGGTATTTGTATGCTGCTATTGGTTTTTCTGTTCTTATCGAAGCTTTTAATCAAATTGGACGTCGTAACCGTGAAAAAATGATTAAAACGAATGATCTACGCAGTAGAACAGCTGATGCTGTTTTGAGGCTCTTAGGAGGAGGAAGCAAAGATAGTCACCTTGCTGAGACTGTAGATGTTATTGCTGAACAGGCCGCAGCTTCTGAGTTGTTTAGACCAGAAGAAAAGGAGATGATTCGTGGTGTTCTCGATTTAGCTGATCGCCCTGTTCGCTCTATCATGTCGCCGCGTAATGAGATTGAGTGGTTAGATTTAAATGCTGATGAAAATGAAATGCGTGAAGAATTACAAAAGGTTAAACATAGCCGCTTAATTCTTGCGCGTGAAAAAGTGGATGAATTTGTTGGCGTTGCATTGACAAAAGATCTTCTTTTGAATTTGGCTGAGGGGAAAAAGATTAATTGGAAAAAAGCTATGCGAGAACCCCTCGTTGTTCATGAAAATACAAGTGTTTTACGATTGATGGAGCAATTACGTCATTCTTCGATTCAGCTTGCAATTATTGTTGATGAGCATGGATCTTTTGAAGGAATTGCAACACCAACCGATATTCTCGAAGCTATTGCAGGAGACTTTCCTGATGACGATGAAGAACTTATGATCGCAGAACAACTTGAAAATGGCAGTCTTCTTGTTGAGGGATATGCTGATATCCGCCGTTTAAGTGGTTATCTTGGGCGTAACCTTGTGGATGAAGCAGATCGTTATACGACTCTGGCAGGCTTTATGCTTTGGCAGTTTGGTCATTTACCAAATGAGGGAGAAAGTTTTGAAACTGATGGTTTACACTTTAAAGTGATTGAAATGGAACGCCGAAACATATCTAAAATCCTTATTTCTCCACTTGTATCACCAGAAAAAAGCTAATTCTTTTTATAAGCAAAATGAATAAAAAGATTTTTTTATGATTAAAAATTGAAAAGAATAAGCAGTTGATAACTCAATTGCATTTCATTATTTTTATATTTTTTTTAAGCGTAAAGTAATGACATACAAAAGTTATATTATCAATGAACTTTCCATTATAAAAAATTTTCATTGATGATTGACAAAAAGCTGGAAGAGAGAAAATGGTGCAAAATTATTTGTCAATGGTCATTAATCTCAAAACAATGAATATATACAACATATTGATTTATAATAATTATTTATTACAATATTACCTTAACATCAAGAAAGCCTCTTTCAAACATCAGATTTCCGCCAATGGATAAAACTCCACCATTGTTGAGTTCACTCAACTGATGATGGCATCTTTAAACCAGACTCTGGCTCCTATAATCTTTTTAGATCTTCTTGATATTTCTTAAGGAGCTATTCCTTAGCTTTTGTTTCGATAAATTTAGCTATTTTTTTCCTTCCAAGAATGAAACTCCACCTCTCTGGAAAGCTCTTATTAAGAACTTTGTTTTTCTTCCAGATGGTTCATATTTTTTACTACTTTTGCAATGAAAGCGTAGCTGTGTTGCTTAGATTTGACTACTTCTTTGACTAAAGCCAATACACGTTCAAAATGAAGCTATTGGGTATTTTCATCAAAGCCTAAATGATTCTCTGCACCGAAACTTTGATAATAAGATTGTAAGGTTGCAACATCACCCAATAAAGCCAGTGCACCAATATGAAGTAAGCTATAATCTGCATCATCTACCTTGATAACCTTTATGTGCCCTCCAACTTCACTCTATCGCCAAGGTGGTGCTCCATATCTGGAATAAAAGCATTTATGAAGATCAATTTTTTCTATCGCCTATTTCAAGACATAATCCCGCTTAATTCCAACCAATCCGCATATATTTCTTCTTCACAAACTCTCAACCCCTTTTTATAAAAATCAAGTTGTAGATCTTGTAAGTGCTGAGAATTGATAGGGATCAATTACCATATAGGCAGCAGCTAAAATACCAGTACTAATCGAAACTCCAACATCAACTTACGGATAACCTTTGATAATTGCGTCATTATAAAGAATTTGTACTTCACAATCTGGGAGTTGATAACATGCTGAATAATTATCTAACTCTTTAATTTTTTCAACAGACCAATCAAGATTTTTGAAGAACTCTGTTGCACTCTCCATGATTAAAAAATTCTTTGCTCTACCTCAAAAGAGGTTGTATCCATATCAAAAGTCAAAAGTCAAAAGCAAAGCAGATTTTTGCAAACAAAAGTGATAACGCCGTGTAAGAGAAGAATCTTATCAATAAGGTATTTGGTGATTTCTTTTGCAACGTCTAAACGAGATGGAATCTTATTCCTAAAAAAATATAATAAAGTCAATAGTTTGTGTGCAAATTATTTTATATGAATCCCATTTAAAATCTACACTTTTATACGTGATTTAATTAACCATTTTTCATAAACAATTACCATGTATGGATAGACCATAAAAAGCAAATCATGATGCAAATATTATAACGCATGTAAACATTCAAATGAAGTGAACGCAGCTATCATTCATAACAGTTCATAAATTTTATGATACGTTTTTATCACACACAAATCGCATTATTAAAAACGTAATCGTTTGAAATTATCGATAACATAAATTGCATGCGTTTAAAGAATGGTATGGGGTTTCCTCTTTTTTTGAGCTAAACCTTAAAAGAAATAATCATTTGAAACTATCATAGAATAGGTTTTAATTCATTAAGGGCACATAAAAGGATTTAAAGATAAGTCGATTTTAAAGCGGCGCTTACTAAAAAGTTAGTCAATAATAAGCAGACATTATATAGATATTATCATCACAATAGGTAATGAAATTGATAATGTTATGTCGTAGAAATCAAAAGATTTTTAATGATATAACGCAGGAAAACAAGCAAAAAACGTTTTAAAAGTTACAGTTTAAATGCAAAGTAAAAATACGCTTATGAGAACCTCACTAAATGAATGTTTAAACGTTTAGAGACATAAAATGATATCTCTATAAAAACGTTTGAAACCTGGGTTTTATAACAGTTTAAAAGCCTTAGATTTTATAAAAAGCGGTTGTTTATTGTCTTCTGAAAAGCTGCTTTTAAAACCAATGCTTGTAAATTTAAACAACGGGTTTTGTTACAAATATTCACTTAATACGCATTTTCTCTTGATTGTCTTGATATGAACCTACTAAGCGTTGAGACATTTTGATAATGTACTTTGTGTCAAATGACCACTTCAAAAATGCGAGCGTTATTCTTAATACGTTTTATAGCCATACAAAAGTGTTTATAGATTCTGTAATTCAAATGAGTGATTAAATATTATACCTGTCATTTACGTTCCTATTGATCAGTTTTAATCAATAGAATAGAGCGTTTGCAATATGATACGTTTTGTATATATGCATTATTGATTTCTTTTGTATGATTTGTAGTACCTCTATTTAAAAGCAGCGTCATATCAATGGCACAGCTTTCTTTTATGATGCGTTTATAACCATCAAAAAAGCGCCCCTACGTCTGTCATTTATTCTGTTTATCAATCTTGATAACGTTATTGCTTTCATAAACCTCAAAATTTATGGGAACCGAATATAAATCGCTATGTCTTTTTATTCTTGCATTGCCATAAACAGAGCTATACCCATCAGTATGATACCCCATGCTAGCATTGCGGTAAACCTTGCCTAATAACCGCATGATCATAAACCGCGGCATTGCTATGAATACGTGCACTACCGGATAATTTTGCATTCCCATAAACCCGCGCATAATGATAAACTCAACCATTATAAAAAAGATGAGCATTGTCATAAATATGAGCACAAAAATACACATAGGTTTTATCACATATAAGGGTATTGCCATAAAACATAGCCACCAATGGCAGTATTGCCATAGCCCCTTGTATTTTCATAAACACGACTAGATTTTACAACACGGCATTATCAGCAACCCAGCAATTGCCATCATGAGAGAGATTGCTCTTTCATTTTCAATAAAAGCATCTAGACCGCCTTTTTTACATCACCAAAATCTTTTAAAGCACGAATGCGATAATATATATACATGACCAGTCACGAAATCCATTTAATTGATCTATTCATATTTTAGATGGTTTTTTCTGATTAACAGGAGCGGTTTCATTTGCAATGGAAGAAATAACGGAGGTGTTTTTTGATATAGTTGTCATATTCAAGCTAATAATAACATATTCATTACCTAGGAGAATACCAACTCCTACACCTGCCTAAAGCGAAGAAATAATCCGCCCATTATGGCTATGCTGCATGACCATAATAGAACCCAAAACCATCATTCACCAACAGCAAAACGGATCAAAAGGACTAAGTGTTAACGCCATGGAAATAATTAAGTGCACTCATTACTATAGCTGCACAAGATAGTATGCGAGGAGTAAAAGATATAATCCCAATTACTGCCAAACGTAAAGAACATACTCCCAACTAAATAACCACCATAATTAGCGTTCGGTATATAAAAAAGTTGATTAAAGCTAAACAATCCCTCATCCAACATAACTGGCAATATTGGTGTATAGAGAAATCACCAGATAACCATATCAAAACCATATCGAATACAGCATTTTGAAACAATTCAAATCTTGACGGTTGTTTTTTCCCCCTTATTATTCCTTTAACTGGTGATATTCCTCATCCGCGTTCCATATCACCATAACAGCCTTTAACTCCAAAAATAGAATAAAAGCAAATTTAGCTATCTATTTTAATGCTCAAAACAATATATTTAGCGATCTACTGTCAACATCGTCAGATCAGTTGTACAATAACATATTGAATTAATATGTATTTTTATGTTATAAATGTTTATAGTTAAATTGAAAGCATATTTAGATAATCTTGCTTTTTTATCTCGATATTCAAAATGACTAACCGAAAAATTATATACGCAGCCGTAAATTTTACTTCTCTTGAAATTATTTGCTTATTCGCTACAAAACTTAATAAACAACTCAAATGACCATTTTCATAAAAGAGGAAATTGGCTTTTTTTAGGTAATATTGTTATTTAGGATGATATGAAGTTGAAGAATTTGGTGCACCCGACAGAATTCGAATCTGTGACCTCTGCCTTCGGAGGGCAGCGCTCTATCCAGCTGAGCTACGGGTGCTTCACACTGATTATTAAAATCAGTTATGGTCTTTTAACTAATCATACTCTTAGCTTCAATGCTAAATTATCATTCTAATAAAAAAATTACTCGTTTGTAATTTATCTAACGACGCATTCCTTTTACTTTTTAATGATACTTTACCTTGAAATAACTTCTCTTTATTCAATGCTCTTTTTATTATAAAAAGAGCTTTTATTACAACTTCAAAACTCTCAAAAATAAGTTACAACATAAATTATAAGTATCAGGATAATTTTTAAATGGCTACATTACCAAGTCGCTTTCATTTTATTTCCGCAGAAACTGAGGAGGCTATCAAAGCTACCCATAAATTAATTTCCGTTTATGGTCATTCTTCTCTGGAAGAAACTGATATTGTTGTTGCAATCGGTGGTGATGGGACAATGTTACAAACCGTACGAGATGTCATGAACACAGGCAAACCTATTTATGGTATGAATCAAGGTTCTGTAGGATTTCTTATGAATGAATTTCATGAAAAAAAATTGCCCAATCGTATTGCTGCCGCACATAAAAAAGAAATCCATCCCCTGCGCATGATTGCAAAATCTGAATGTCAAGATTCTATCGAGGCGCTTGCAATTAATGAAGTATCCCTCTTTCGGCAATCTTATCAAGCGGCAAAAATTCGCATCACCATTGATAACAACGTACGCATGGAACAATTAAGTTGTGATGGTGTCCTCGTCGCTACACCAGCTGGATCAACCGCCTATAATTTATCAGCACAAGGACCTATCTTACCTCTTATGGCTCCCCTTATGGCCCTCACTCCCGTTAGCCCTTTTCGCCCTCGGCGTTGGCATGGAGCTTTGCTTCCCGATACAGTAACAGTGCGCTTTGATATGCTTGAACCTGACAAACGCCCTGTAAACGCTGCTGCAGATAATATTGAAGTTAAATCTGTTCATTCAGTTACTATTGCAATGGCAACAGAAGTAACAGCTTCAATCCTTTTTGACTCAAATCATTCATGGGATGAGCGCATTTTATCAGAACAATTTCGCTATTAATGATTGTATTATGCGTTTTATATGTATATGATTGTTATAGTTAGTTTTTTTGTGAAAACATCTTAACACTTTTAAAGAGTGTAGAATATTGGTTATAATCATCATTAGATAGCGCAGTTAAAATCACAGAGCAGTTGATAAAAAAATGATACCATCTTTAAACAGTTTTGATGATTTAGGTCTTTCCGCAAAGGTTATTAATGCGGTGAAATCAGCGGGGTATACAGCTCCGACACCTATTCAAAGTGAAACAATTCCGCATGTCCTTCAAAGAAAAGACGTTTTAGGAATTGCCCAAACGGGAACAGGTAAAACCGCGTCTTTCGTATTGCCTATGCTCACTCTCCTTGAAAAAGGTCGTGCAAGAGCACGCATGCCCCGTACGCTTATCTTAGAACCAACAAGAGAAATTGCAGCTCAAGTTGAAGAAAATTTCGATAAATACGGCATAAATCATCGTTTAAATGTTGCTCTTTTGATTGGTGGCGTTTCTTTTGAACTCCAAGATCGCAAACTTGAACGGGGAGCTGATGTTCTTATAGCAACACCAGGGCGCCTTCTTGATCATTGCGAGCGCGGTAAACTGCTCCTGATGGGCGTTGAAATCCTTGTGATTGATGAAGCTGATCGCATGTTGGATATGGGCTTTATTCCTGATATTGAACGCATCTGTAAACTAACCCCTTTTACGCGTCAAACTTTGTTCTTTTCTGCAACAATGGCGCCAGAAATTACAAAGCTAACGAAACAATTTTTACATTCTCCTGTATCTGTTGAAGTTACAAAAGCTTCCTCAACAGCTACCACAATTACACAACGGCTTGTCAAATCTGGAAATAAATCATGGGATAAAAGAGCGGTTTTACGAGAGCTGATCCAAAATGAAGGTGCAGAGCTTCAAAATGCAATCATTTTCTGTAATCGAAAGAAAGATATCTCTGAACTTTTTAGATCGCTTATCAAACATAACTTTAATGTAGGGGCACTTCATGGAGATATGGACCAATATTCGCGCATGAACACCCTAGCTGATTTTAAAAATAATAAACTTACACTTCTTGTTGCTTCTGATGTTGCTGCCCGCGGTCTCGATATTCCAGCTGTAAGTCATGTATTTAACTATGATGTTCCGACACATGCTGAAGACTATATCCATCGAATTGGTCGTACAGGACGTGCAAATCGCAGCGGAAAAGCCTTTACAATCGTTACAAAAGCTGATCAAAAATATATCAATGCCATCGAGGAAATGAGTAATGAAAAAATTGAATGGCTCAATGGAGATCTTTCAACTTTAATAGCCGATGCTCAAACAGAAGATATTGTTGTAAAGAAAAAATCTTCAAAATCATCAAAGAAAACTGCTCCAAAAGAGCCTGTTGCTCACACTAAAAAATCTGTAGAAGAGAATAAAACAGAATATATCAAAAATGCAAATAATAAGGAGAAGCCATCTGAGCAACAACGCTCACGAAAAAATAAGAATTACACGCCCCTTGGATTTGGTGATGATATTCCTGCATTCATGCTCATAAAGACGCGTAGATAGACTCGTCCTTTACTCTCTGTAAGCATAAAGTAAATAAAAGATGCCTTTTAAAAGTTTCTCTTATTTCTTAGAGATTCTTTCTATTACCTTTTCACGCCCTAAAAGCTGCAAAAGCTTTCCCATTTCAGGTCCATGATCCATGCCCGTAAGTGCTTGACGTAATGGCATAAATAAGGACTTTCCTTTCCGACCTGTTTTTTCTTTTAATGCTGTTGTCCAAATTTTCCAACTTTCCTCATTCAAAGCACCTTCAGGTAAGAAATCGAGTGATTGACGCACAAATACACGATCCTCTAGTGCCACTGTATCAAAATTCTGTTCATCATGAATGATTTTCCACCACAAAACAGCATCATTGACTTTATCAATATTGCGTCTTATCGCGTTCCAGAAATATTCCGCCTTATCTCCCTCAATAGAAAGTTTTTTAAGGCGCATTTTAACGTCCTCATAACTTAGTTCATGGACAAGATGACTATTCAAAGAAAGAAGATCAGCAATATCAAATTTTGCAACCGATTTTGATGTATCTTGTAAATTAAAATGCTCTAAAAGCGCTGCTTGATGGGGATAGGGATGTACATTTTGTGATGTCCCAATCAAAACGGCAAGGCATTGAACAGCTATAGATTCAAATCCTTTTTCCCGTAGAGAACGAATAGAAAGATCATTATTACGTTTTGAAAATCCTTTTCCTAAAACTGTCGCCAATAAATTGGTATGAGCAAAAACCGGTAATTCTGCATTAAGAGCTTTAAAAAGAGCAATTTGAGCGCCTGTATTTGTAATATGATCATCCCCACGAATAATATGCGTAATAGCCATATCTACATCATCAACAATAGACGGCAATGTATAAAGATAGCTTCCATCTTCACGAATAAGAACAGGATCTGAAAGAGAAGCCAAATCAATCGTCTGCTTTCCCTTTATTGCATCATTCCAGCAAACTTCTGTTCGCTTTGTTTGTAAAGGATCACTTTCAAAATTAGGAAGAAGAAAACGCCAATGGGGTTTACGACCTTGAGATTCAAAGTTTTTTTTCTCTTCTGCTGTCAATTTTAATGCTGCACGGTTATAAATAGGAGGTAATTTGCGTGAAAGCTGGATTTTACGACGCCGCTCTAATTCTTCTGCAGTCTCATAACAGGGATAAAGAAGCCCGCGTTGTTTGAGAATTTCCGCAACTTCATCATATCGATTAAATCGCTTAGATTGGTAATAAATTGAATCTGGTTGAATACCAAGCCATTCAAGGTCAACAGCAATAGCATCAATATATTCTTGTTTAGAACGTTCAACATCTGTATCATCATAGCGCAAAATAAATTCTCCTTTATGCGCTTGCGCATAAAGCCAATTGAAAAGCGCAATACGGATATTGCCAATATGAATATAACCTGTTGGAGAGGGAGCAAAACGAACTTTAACCATAACATAATACTCAATTTTTATCGCGAAAATGATTGACTATAGGATAGCGACGATCGCGTCCGAAATTCTTGTAACTGATTTTTACACCGGGTGCAGATTGTCGCCTTTTATATTCAGCACTATAAAGAAGCTGTTCAATTTTCTCAACAATTTCCCGTGAATACCCACGTTGAACAATATCACCAATACTCATGTCATTTTCTACAAGAGATTGCAAAATATCATCTAGAATAGGATAAGGTGGAAGTGAATCTTCATCTTTTTGATTTTCCCGCAGCTCTGCAGAAGGCGCTTTTTCTATAATATTGGATGGAATGACAATTCCTTCTGGTCCTCTCAAATTGTGCAAGTGATTTTTATTGCGCCACTCAGCTAATGCATAAACCTGCATTTTATAAATATCTTTAAGAGGATTAAACCCACCATTCATATCCCCATACAATGTTGCATATCCCACAGCCATTTCTGACTTATTGCCTGTCGTTACCACCATTGAGCCGAATTTATTTGAAAGCGCCATTAAAAGTGTACCGCGTATACGACTTTGAAGATTTTCTTCTGTGACGTCAGAGGATAACCCTGAAAAAACAGGTGCCATTGTCTTTAAAAAAGCCTCAACAGGTTGTGCAATCGGTATGATTTCATAACAACATCCCAAAAGATCAGCACATTCTTTGGCATCTTTTAATGATTCTTGCGAAGTATAATGATAGGGCATCATAATGGTGCGAACCCTCTCAGCACCAAGAGCATCCACCGCCATTGCCGTACACAGGGCTGAATCAATTCCTCCTGAAAGACCAAGAATAACATCCTTAAAGCCGTTTTTATTAACGTAATCTTTCAAACCTAAAACACAAGCTTGATAATCGGCCGCTAATCCATTGAGAAGACTTTCATTAGGACCTGAAATACAGTACCATCCCGTCGTTGTTTTTTGCCAATGGCTTAAAGCAATATGGCTATCAAAGTGTTTCATTTGAAATATCTTTTTGCCTTGTCCATTCAAGGCAAAAGACCCGCCATCAAAAACGAATTCATCTTGACCACCAACTTGATTAGCATAAATAATTGGCACCCCAGATTGTAGAGCTTGCGTATGAACAACATCTATACGTCTTAAAGTTTTATTACGATAGTAGGGAGATCCGTTAGCGACAAGAATAATTTCCGCTCCTTTATCTTTAAGCTCTGTACTAAGAGAGGAATCATTCCAAATATCCTCACAAATGACTATTCCTAATTTAATTCCATGATAAACAATAGGCTGAGGACGTGGACCTGAAGAAAATAAACGCTTTTCATCAAATTCAGCATAATTAGGTAAATCAAACTTCAAACTTTCGGCAATGACTCTCCCTTCATCAAGAAGCATGACACCGTTGTAAATATTGCCATTGCGTCTTAATGGAAGTCCAATGACAATTCCTGGTCCGCCTACGGTTATCTTTGCTAATTTCTCAACAATCTCTTCACATGTTTTTGTAAAAGCAGGTTTTAGAACAAGATCTTCCGGCGGATAAGCGCTTATAAAAAGTTCTGTGAATAAAACAAGATCTGCCCCCTCTTCTTTGGCCTTTTGATGCGCCATGACAGCTAAAGAAAAATTCCCCTCAATATCACCGACAATAGGATTTAATTGAGCAATTGATACCCGAAAATCATTTTTCATAAGCCTTTGTATCATTTCATCAGTTTAGTAACCACAACTTTATTCTTCATCATCGGAAATATCATTTTTTAAAATTCTCTTCTGCCATAATGATCTAAAAAAATATTAGGCAAATTTTTGCCTACCCCCCAGCAGCAATTGCTAACGAGTCAGTCACGCGATTTTTTTTAAGGAGTTCAGCAACAAGAAAAGCCAATTCTAACGCTTGATCTGCATTTAACCGTGGATCACATTGCGTATGATAACGATCAGATAAATCGTCCACAGAAATGGCATGCGCCCCTCCTGTACATTCAGTAACATCACGACCTGTCATCTCAATATGAATGCCTCCTGGATAAGTTCCCTCTCCACGATGCACTGCAAAAAAATTCTCTACTTCTTTTAAAACATAATCAAAGGGACGCGTCTTATAACCATTGGCAGTAATTGTATTGCCATGCATTGGATCACATGACCATATAACCGCACGCTTCTCGCGTTCAACGGCACGGATGAGTTTAGGCAGATAACTTTCAACTTTATCATAACCAAAGCGTGTAATGAGAGTAAGCCGCCCCAGCTCGTTTTCAGGATTTAAAATATCAATTAATTTTAAAAGCTCATCAGACTCAATGGAAGGACCACATTTTAATCCTATAGGATTCTTAATGCCGCGACAATATTCAACGTGAGCATGGTCAATCTGACGCGTACGGTCACCAATCCATAACATATGACCAGATGTTGCATACCAATTTCCTGAAGTTGAATCAATCCGAGTCAAAGCCTCTTCATAACCAAGCAACAGTGCTTCATGACTGGTATAAAAAGATGTTTCACGCAATGAAGAATGTGTTTTGGATGTAATCCCTATAGAACGCATAAAATCAATTGCTTCAGAAATACGCTCTGCCAATAATTCATAACGTTCTCCCTGCGGACTGTTAGAAACAAAACTCAACATCCATGTGTGAACATTTTCTAAATTAGCATAGCCGCCTTGTGAAAAAGCACGCAATAGATTAAGTGTTGCCGCAGATTGGCGATAAGCCATAGACATCCGTTGCGGATCTGGAATACGAGAACCTGCTTCAAATTCAATGCCATTAATAATATCCCCACGATAAGCAGGAAATTCAACTCCCTCTTTTCTTTCAATATCAGAAGAGCGAGGCTTTGCAAATTGACCAGCAATACGACCAATTTTAACAACTGGTTTAGAACTACCAAAGGTCAAAACAATCGCCATTTGCAAAAATACACGAAAAAAATCACGAATATTATCAGCTTCATGTTCTGCAAAGCTTTCGGCACAATCACCACCTTGCAATAAAAAAGCTTGTCCTTTTGCAACAGCTGCTAATTCATTTTTTAAATCACGTGCTTCACCGGCAAAAACTAAAGGAGGGTAACTTCTCAGTTTTCGTTCAACATCTTCTAACATAGACTTATCCGGATAAGTCGGAACTTGTTTAATTGGCCTTGTTCTCCAAGAGTCAGGTGCCCATTCTTTTATCATTACACTCTCTCTAAAGATTAATCTTACAGATTAGCATATCAAAAGCTTTTTACCGCAATATATGCTGTTTAACTTTCTATTTTCTTCCCATTTTCATATATATAACTTGGTTTATACATCGTTACCAATTCTTCTGCCATCGTTGGATGCACTGCCATCGTTTCATCAAAGATATCCTTCGTCAGCTTTCCTTTGAGAGCTATCCCAATAAGCTGTGCCATCTCACCAGCATTTTCCCCTAAAATATGAGCGCCCACAACAATACGGCTTTCACCATCAACAATGAGTTTCATAAGCATTTTCTCTGAACTACCAGAAAGAACATTACGCATAGGACGAAAAACTGTACGATAAATTTCAAGACGCTTATAATGCTTTACCGCCTCCTCTTCTGAAAGACCAACCGTTCCAATCTCTGGCTGTGAAAAAACTGCTGTTGTAATTAAATCATAATCAGGTGTTGTTGGAATATTCTCAAATGCTGTCTTAACAAAACACATTGCATCATGAATCGCAACGGGTGTTAATTGAATATGACCTGTTACATCACCAACAGCCCAAATATGGGGGATATTTGTTGTCATTTTCTCATCAACAACAACTGCACCAAATTCATTCACCTTAACACCTGCCCGCTCAAGTCTTAAACCCGTTGTATTTGGTACACGCCCCGTAGCCAACATAATCTGATCGGCTCTGATTATTTTCCCATTTGATAAAACAACTTCATAACAATTTTCTGCAGCCTGCACTTTAGAAATTGTTATGCCATAGAGAATAGAAATCCCTTTTTCAATCATTGCATCGCTGAGCAATTGCCGCAAATCATGATCAAAATTACGAAGGATTAAATCACCACGATGAAGAAGTGTTGTTTTTACACCTAATTCATGAAAAATATTAGCAAATTCAACACCAATATACCCTCCCCCAACAATCACTATTGATTTTGGGAGTTGATTAAGGTCAAAAATCTCATTAGAAGTAAGGCAAAATTCACCACCTTCTATGGACGTATTTGGTGCAAATTTTGCCCCTGTTGCAATCAAAATTTTTTCTGCACTTACCCGCTCACCCGTGGCAGAAAGCTCTAATGTGTGATCATCTATAAAAGTAGCACGACTTTCATAAATATGCACATTGTTATTTTCTAATCCCTTACGATACAACCCTTCTAACCTTGATATTTCTTTATTTTTAGCTGCAACCAACTTTTCCCAGCTAAAAATTGGATCCGCATATTCCCACCCAAAACCAACACTTTTCTTAAATTCTTTTACATATTGTGATGCATAAACATAAAGTTTTTTGGGAACGCAACCACGAATAACACAAGTGCCCCCTATACGATATTCCTCTGCTATAGCGACCCGCTTGCCAAGACCTCCAGCAAGCCGTGCTGCACGCACTCCACCAGAACCACTTCCAATAACAAATAAATCAAAGTCAAAAGAGCCCACGAATTATTCCTTCTTATACATCTGCAAGAGTAGGCTAAGATCTTTTATTATCAAATAAAAGTCTTTTTTTCTTTTGAAGAAGCCTTTTTTATAAAGCAGTATTCTAAAAAGACTTATTCTCATTAAAATATTTAAAACGGCGGGAAAACCGCCGCTATTTTAAAAATCAGAAATTGCCCATTGGTTGTCATGATATCAATCAAGCTATTTTTTATTTCCTGAAGATTCTGATTTTATAGGCACATTTGTAGGCATCGTAGAATTATTAAAATTAAGTGTTTCAGACATCTCTTTTCTCACATTTTCTACAAGATCCTGCATAAAAGCAGTACGCCATATATCAAATGCTGAGTAAGAATCACGTGCGATATTGGGAACTTCTGTCAAAAACTTTTTACCGGTATCAGAATTATAAAATGTTGTTATTGCATCAAGTTCTTTTTGAGTAAAATATTTTGCATATACATGAGCAATCTCTTTTTCTAGATCAGAGCGCCTTTTAATTAAAGCAAGCGCCTGCTTATCAACAATATCAGAAATATCCGCTGCCAAGTTTGGATCATCCCTCATCAGTACAGTTTTAAGATCTTCTACCGCATTTGGTAAAAAACTATCAAACTGATCCGTTGCGTGAATGGCACTTATAGCTTTTCTAGCTGAATCTAAATGTTGATCGCTCACACCTTGTGCATAAGCCATTCCAATATTCACAACAAAAACGACAACTACACCCAAATATACGACAAAACGCTGAAAAGAAAATATTATTTTCATTTAATGATTACCCCGATCGCTAATTATAATTTTAATTCGTTATTCTACCTAAAATCTTTAAGACCCTTTTTTACTGTGCTAACATATCGTCATGAAACTGTCTTCTCTAAAATCAAAAGATTCTAAAATTTTTGTTTGACCATCAGCCATAGCGACAATTGCACGTGAAGCCAACCCCAAAAAAAGTCCATGCTCAACAACACCAGGAATAGCAAGAAGTGCATCCGATAATGGTTTTGGTTGCAAAATGCAGCCCCAAAATGCATCAAGAATAAAATGGCCACCATCTGTTTCAAAAGGATTTTTTCCATTCATTCGCAATGCAATTTTTCCAGAAAGCCCTAAATCATCAGCAACTTTTTCAATGGCTCTGCATGTTGTGTGGATACCAAATGGATTAACTTCAATTGGTAGTGCAAAAGCACCAAGTCTTTTTACCACCTTTGTTTCATCCGCAATGACAAGCATTGCACGAGATGCCGACGCTACAATTTTTTCATACAACAATGCTCCCCCTCCCCCTTTAATGAGCATCATCTCAGGACCAATTTCATCTGCTCCGTCAATATCAAGATCCAGCTCAGGTATTTGTTCTAAAGTGCTAACAGGCACTCCAAACTTATGACAGAGTTGTTCAGAATATTTTGAAGTAGCAACACCAGTCACCCGCAAACCATCCGCAACACGCTCACCTAGAAGACGAATAAATTCATTGACTGTCGAACCAGATCCGATTCCAAGCCGCATACCATCTTCAACAAACTCAAGCGCTTTAATAGCTGCCATTTTTTTTAACTGCTGAACATTCATAAATGACTTTGCCTTCTATCCGTATAAGCAGCATTTATCACCCCTATTACCACCGATAATAATGATAATAAAAGATAACCTCTTGACGCAATCTATTTAAATTGACCATCATCTTTTGCTTGAAGAGATGTTACTCGTTATAGAAATATATGATAAGAATAAAATAGAATAATCAACAATTATCTTTTTTATTTCTTTGAGAATATTTGTTAGCATTTTTCTCATTCAATAAGAATTTTTGATTTATTTTGTGCTATCAATAGGATGCACAAAGATGCACATATCAATTTTTTTGAAAAAATTAAAATGATCAGATATAAAAAATCATCTATTTCTAGAAAACTGTAGATTATTATCTCATTTCAATGACGTTGATAAACTTACCAATTTAAATACCGTAAAATATTATGAGAAAAGTCTTCTGTTATTTTTTGTTTTGTCATTATCCAAATGTGAAGCAAAATATGACTGATTATATGTTTTTATGAACGCTGTCTGTGCATATTCCATGGTCTATGAAACCCTAGCGAAGACCAAATAATATCTCCACCTTTGGTCATCATAACGCTTCCTCGTGATAACAATTGTTGAGGTATAAATATTATTTTTGCCTTCTTGTAACAAGTTGGATTATGCATCACAAATGTCTGAATGAGAATATCTGCCTCTACACATTGACCTGTTTCTCTCTGTAAAACAACCACTCTTAATCCATTTTCTAATAATGACGTACATACATGATAATCACAAATAAATTGTCCGTGCAACGAAGGACCATATTTTGTTGGTTTAATCGTTTCATTCACACGAAATGACTTTTTCCATATGGATGTCGTGAACTTAGAAATATGGTAACGATCAATATATAATTTTTTATCATGGATAACGCCCACAAGACGCATATTATCTGCTATAATCAGTTGTACAGGTGAATGCATTACACAAATAGAAATACCTGCCAAAATAAACAAACTAAAAAAGAACCGGATGGGTGTTTTGCAAAAAGTCAGTCCAACCAAGCCTATACTCAATAAAACTAACGCTGATAACGGCATAAAACCAGGATTCAAATCAGGAGAAATAGCCTTGATAGCATGTGCAATCTTTATTACAAGATCAACTCCAAAACCCATAATTTGAAGAGGAAGCCATTCGAATCCTCCTAACATTGCAAGAACTGCGATTAATCCAAAGGGAATGACAAAAATTGAGATGACAGGCAAAGCAAAAGCATTACTGATAATGCTCAACGATGCCATATTAGAAAAATGATAAGCAGCATAAATTCCACTTGCACTCCCTGCAACAAAGGAAGAAGCACATGTTGAAAGCATCGATAAGAAAACAAAATTTATCACTCCTCCTCCAACATAAGAGGGAGTTGTTTTTCTTTTACGAAAAAATGACCTTCCACTCCACCAATCAAAAAAAGCGATCAAAGCAGCAGTCGCAGAAAAGGACATTTGAAAGCTAGGACCTAATATTTCATGGGGTGTCATCGCTAGAGTTATCAACCCTGCAATGGAAAAATTACGCATTGTTATAGCAGAGCGATTACACAATATAGCAACCAACATAACAGCAATCATCACAAAACTTCTTTGCGCTGATATTGCTAAGCCCGACAATAACAAATAAAAAGCTGTTATCATAAAAGCAACGATAGCAGCAAATTTTTTACTGGAATAATAGGAAGAAAAAACTGGAAAAAATGCTAAAAAACTACGGATACTCAAAAGAACTATGCCGCTTAACAACGCCATATGTAAACCTGATATTGATAAAATATGAGCTAATCCAGCTGTACGTAATGCTTCATTTGTCTCATTTGAAATACCAGCACGCTGCCCTGTTATGAGGGCAGCTGCAACACTTCCCTTTTCTCCTTCAAGGGCTATACGGATTCTTTGTGTCATCTTCGTGCGTAAATTTTCAATTTTCTGTAGAATGATAGCGAATATTCCATCAGGCTGCGAAACGGATATTTTTCTTGGTTTTCCTAAATAAACGCCTTGTGCTCCAATTCTTTTAAAATAATTATGAAAACTAAAATCGTAGCCTCCTGGACGCACCGGCCCAGAGAATGCACGAATCTTAACTTTTCCATGCAATCCATCACCAATCGCTAAGCCAGATGGCAAATATCTTGCCGATAAACGAACACGATGAAGACTATGGCGTAATACGGGATTTTCTGTATTCAAAATATCCAAAACTAAACGAAATCCTCCTTTGGCACCTGACTCAATAGAAACAATTCTTCCCGTCAATGTAGTGACAATGTCACTGCTTAGCATGGGTGTTGCAATACGCCACGTTTCTATTTTTGCCGCTAAAACACCCAATATAATACAAAACAGAAACCCCACGGGAATCCATATTTTTCGATAAAAACGTGCAACATAGAATATTCCCAGAAAAATACTGACCAACGCCCCCAATTGTCCCCAACTTGGTTCCCACTCTAAATGAAAATAGAAAATGATTCCTAGGGCAAAAAAGACTAAAATCAGCGAAAAAAGGATACCAAAAGAAACTTCTTTATTAATACAATCTTCTAACCATTTGCGAAAAAAAATGATTACTTCTTTTAAGAGTGTCAATAAAAAAAGTTTTTGTTGATTATAGCTACCATTCTTTGCATCATCATACCTAGAAAAAACACTCTGCCCTATCTGACATGGCTTTTTTCTTTCTGTAACAGATTTTTCGGATAAACCCTCTTTACTTTTATAAAACATCAGTCCCCCACTTTAACTCGCAATACGGCTATTGCACGCCCCATCACTTATGCTAACATGACTTTTCTATAAAATTCCATAAGTAATATCTTAGTTTAAAGGAAAATATTCGTGTCTGTTATTACTCGTTTTGCCCCTTCACCCACTGGCTTCCTTCACATTGGTGGTGCTCGTACTGCTCTTTTTAATTGGCTTTATGCAAAACATACCGGTGGAAAAATGCTTTTACGAATTGAAGATACAGACCGAGAGCGTTCAACAGAAGCAGCTGTAAAAGCCATTATAGATGGCTTGCACTGGATGGGTCTTAGTTATGATGGCGCCCCTATTTCGCAATTCGAACGTGCAGAACGTCACCGCCAAATCGCTGAACAGTTAGTCAAGAATGGCAAAGCATATTATTGTTATGCTTCACCTGAGGAGTTAGCTGAAATGCGTGAAAAAGCCCGTACAGAAAGGCGCCCACCCCGTTATGATGGACGTTGGCGGGACCGTGACAGTTCTGAAGCTCCTAAAGGTGTTAAGCCTGTTATTCGCATCAAAGCCCCTCAAGATGGAGAAACGATCATACATGACCGTGTTCAAGGTGATGTCCGTTTTCCTAATAAAGATCTCGATGACTTTATTATTTTACGTTCTGATGGTTCGCCTACCTATATGCATGCTGTTGTCGTTGATGATCATGATATGGGCATCACACATATTATACGTGGTGACGATCATCTTACCAACGCAGCCCGACAAACGATTATCTTTAAAGCAATGGGATGGGACATTCCTGTTATGGCCCATATTCCTCTTATCCATGGTGAAAACGGTGCAAAATTATCAAAGCGACATGGTGCGCTCGGTGTTGATGCCTACCGAACAATGGGATATCTTCCTGCTGCTTTGCGCAATTACCTTGTCCGTTTAGGTTGGAGTCATGGTGATGACGAACTGATGTCACTTAAAGATATGATTTCTTGGTTTGATATTGAGGATATTAACAAAGGTGCTGCTCGTTTTGATCTCAAAAAACTCATTTCCATCAACGGACACTATATGCGTATGAGTAATGATCAAGAACTTTTTGATGCCGTTCTTAATATTCTACCAGAAACCGATAGGGGAGCACAAATTATTGAAAGACTTGATGAAAAACGCCGTGTTCAATTTTTAAAAGCAATCCCGCATTTGAAAGAACGTTCAAAAACACTGTGCGAACTGATTGACAATGCCTCCTTCATTTTTACGCAACGACCTTTACAACTTGATGAAAAAGCTCAAATACTCTTAGATAAAAATGGACGAACCATTTTAAACGATCTTTATCTTGCTCTGAAAGCTTGCTCCTCTTGGGATACAAAAACTCTAAATGAAACACTTCGCTCTTGTGTACAAACACAGAATCTCAAATTTGGATCTATCGCCCAACCACTTCGCGCAGCTCTTACAGGATGTGCAACATCACCAGGTGTTTTGGATGTTCTTATTTTATTAGGACGCGATGAATCCCTTCATCGCATCAAGGACCAACTTATCACAACAATATGCCCATGATGGACACTGAGTATATTTCCTCAAATAAGGGTCTATACAGATATCTAAACGCGCCCTAAAAGAGTTTTTTATGTTATATCATTGAAATACATTTCTTATTGAGTAATAATGACCAATAAGGAAATATTTTTAGATTGCATGTACTCACTTTTAGAGGCAATCTACCCTTAAATAAGTAAGAAAAGCTTCAGTTATACATCCCCCACTCTGATGAAGCAGAGTCTTAATTTTTAGAAGTGAAGGATCTGAAAGGAATACCGAATGTCTGAGAATAACGCATATATTATTGTGAATGATAAAAAAGTAGAGCTTCCCTTGCGTAAAGGCACGAGTGGACCTGAAGTCATTGAAATTGCTTCTCTCTATAAAAAAACCGATATTTTTACTTATGATCCTGGTTTTACTTCAACAGCTTCTTGTGAATCAAAAATTACTTATATCGATGGTGATAAAGGCATATTGCTTTATCGTGGTTATCCTATTGATCAATTGGCTGAAAAAGGAGACTTTCTCGAAAGTTGTTATCTTTTACTTTATGGTGAACTCCCAACACAGCAAGAAAAAAATGAATTTGATCGATGTATTATGCAGCATACCATGGTCCACGAACAATTTGCACGCTTCTTCCATGGCTTCCGCCGTGATTCTCATCCTATGGCTGTCATGGTTGCCTGCCTTGGCGCTATGTCTGCGTTCTATCACGACTCTATTGATATTACAGATCCTCACCAGAGAATGATTGCTTCTGTTCGTCTTATCTCAAAAGTTCCAACGCTTGCTGCTATGGCCTATAAATACAGTATTGGACAAGCATTTGTTTATCCACGTAATGATCTTAGTTATGCTGCAAATTTCCTCCATATGTGCTTTGCTGTTCCTTGTGAAGAATATAAAACAAACCCTGTGCTTGCTCGGGCGATGGATCAAATCTTTACCCTTCATGCAGATCATGAACAAAATGCTTCTACATCTACGGTACGTCTTGCTGGATCCTCAGGTGCTAATCCGTTTGCCTGTATTGCAGCAGGTGTTGCATGCCTTTGGGGACCAGCACATGGTGGTGCCAATGAAGCATGCCTAAAAATGCTACAAGAAATAGGTTCTATTAAAAGAATTCCTGAATTTATTGCACGTGCAAAAGATAAAAATGATCCTTTCCGCCTTATGGGCTTTGGGCACCGTGTCTATAAAAATTATGATCCACGTGCAAAAATCATGCAAAAAACCTGTCATGAAGTTTTAAAAGAACTCAACATTCAAGATGACCCTCTTCTTGATATTGCAATAGAGCTTGAAAAAATTGCCTTAAGTGATGAATATTTTATTGAGAAAAAGCTTTATCCCAATGTTGATTTCTATTCCGGCATTACATTAAAAGCTCTAGGTTTTCCAACTGAAATGTTTACTGTCCTTTTTGCATTGGCGCGCAGTGTCGGGTGGGTGGCACAATGGAAAGAAATGATTGAAGACCCTGCACAAAAAATTGGTCGTCCTCGACAACTCTACACAGGCTATGCTATGCGTGACTATGTTCCTATAGATGAACGTGCAAATTAAAAAAAGAAATCAATAAAGCTTCAATTTACTGAAGCTTTATTGAGAGTAATCAAAAAACATCCTTTAAGAATTTTTATAAAACGTGATTTTAAAACTCTTTCTACAGAGATAACATCATCATAAAAATTTACTAAAAAATTCTAAGTTTTAGCTCTGTAAAGAAATTGAGAATACTCTTCTGCGAATTAGCCAAACATTTAGCAAAAAGAAATTGAAAATTTGACCTTATAATCCTCATTATCTTTAATGGAAATGTATTCCCTATTATTCCCCCATGTTTAAAAGCCTTATTACATATTAAAATCGAGCAATGTCAGAATTTTTCTTTCTATCTTCTTCAGATAAAATTGCAAAAAGCTTACATTAAGTGCTTCTCTAATTAGAAATAAAAACACTTTACATTTTGTTCTGTTAAAAGCTGAAATTTTCTTTGTATTTAAGTTAATAGTTTTTCTTTTAAAGATAAATTATTGATTTTTAAATAAAATTATTAAAAATCACCCTATAATCAATAAGAGGGGACCTTCTTTCCTGTATTTTTTATTCCGATACTTGATAAAAAGAAATTATTTTTTTGATAATGATATTCAGCATAATGATAGCAAAATGAACACAGATAAATTTTTTACATTGCTCCAAAAGAGCTTACAGATTATAAAAATTCATGATGGTTTCATATTTGCCAGCTTATCTAATAGGAGAACATAATGAAATTATTAGCAGGAGCTCTTATAATAAGCGCGACACTGTTTACCCTATCGGCCAATTCTCAAACGCTGAAAATTGCAAGCGATGCTTCTTATCCGCCATTTAGTTATATTGACTCAAATAACAAACTGCAAGGGTTTGATATTGATATATCTTATGCGCTTTGTAAAAAAATGAATGTTGAATGTACTATTGTCACACAAGACTTTGAAGGGATGATTCCCGGTCTTCTTGCCAAAAAATATGATGCTATCGTTTCTTCCCTTTCTCCTACAAAAGAGCGCTTACAAAAAATTGATTTTACAGATCCTTACTACAACACAGCACTCGCTGTTATCGTTACCAAAAATTCGGAAATTAAAGAAATCTCAACGCAAGCCTTTAGAGGTAAAAACCTTGGTGTACAATCAAATACAACACAAGCTGCATATGCGGAAGATCATTATGCCTCTGAAGGAGTTAATATCAAACTTTATCCTACAGCAACAGAAGTTAATCGTGATCTTTTAAGCCATCGGCTTGATATCATCATCTTTGATAAATTAAAAGCATTAAATTGGCTTGAAAATGAAGGAAAAGACTGCTGTCTCCTCTTGGGAACTCTAAAAGAAACAAATTTTCCTATTGCAATTGCACTCCGTCAAAATAATAATGATCTTAAAAACAGTTTTAATAAAGCAATAGAAGAAATCCGCGCCGATGGAACCTATGAGAAAATTATGAGAAAATATTTTACTTTCGATATCAATTAGATATCACTATGAATTAAAACTCAATCTGTATATTTAAGGAGTATTTTTTAAATCTTTATTGGACATGCAGGTATAATTAGAAATTCGGCATTTTTATAAGAAAATTTACATTTATCAAAATAACTTTAATTGCTCCTTGAGAGCTAAACATTTTTTAGAATCTAATGACAACAATAAGGTTGTATTTTTATCGTATTAAAATCTAGTTTTTTCTTTATGTTCAAATTTAATAGCCTTATTTTCAAGAAAAATCCTCAGTTTTTACTCATGAAATGATTCAAATTAAAAATTTCGTGAAAATTAAGCTATCATACAAGCAATAAGATATTTATTCTTTTTTTATCAATAATGCCCAACATAATGATCTAAAATAAACATCAATAAATTTTTGAATTGCTCCCAAAAAGCTTACAGATTATAAAAACATAATGATTTCATATTGCCCGCTTATCCAATAGGAGAACATCATGAAACTATTAGCAGGAGCTCTTATAATAAGCGCCGCACTATTCACCCAATTGGCTGATGCGAAAACATTAAAAATTGCGAGTGAAGGCACCTATCCTCCCTTCAGTTATATTGACTCAAATAATAAATTGCAGGGTCTTGATATTGATATATCTTATGCACTTTGTAAAAAAATGAATGTTGAGTGTACTATTGTTACACAAGACTTCGAGGGAATGATCCCTGGACTTATTGCAAAAAAATATGATGCTATCATTGCTTCCCTCTCTCTCACACAAGAGCGTTTACAAAAAATTGACTTTACAGATCCTTACTACGATACAGCACTGGCTGTTATTGTTACCAAAGCTTCGGGAATTAAAGAAATCTCGACAAAAGCCTTTAGAGATAAAAATCTTGGTGTGCAATCAAATACAACACAAGCTTTCTATGCAGAAGATCATTTTGCCTCTGAAGAGGTGAAAATAAAACTCTATCCTTCCACAATAGAAGTGAATCGTGATCTTTTAAATCATCGACTTGATGTGATTATTGTTGATAAATTACAAGCATTAAATTGGCTTAAAAATGAAGGAAAAGATTGTTGTCTCCTCTTGGGAACTCTAGAAGAAACAAGATTTCCTGTTGCAATTGCAGTCCGTCAAAATAATAATGATCTTAAAAATAAGTTCAATGAAGCAATAAAAGAAATCCGTTTGGATGGAACTTATGAAAAAATTATGAGAAAATATTTTACAAGTGATGTTTATTAAATATCAATATGATATTTAAATAAAACCCGTTGGTTATTGCTAAAAAATATTATCTAACTCTTTCATGAGGAATACAAGAATGATTGAAAATTTAGCATTGCTATCATTTAGCAATGGTGGATGGGGAGCAGTTATACTTTCCAGTGCAGGAATGACTTTGTCATTGGCATTATGTTGTGGACTTCTAGGATTTCCTCTAGGACTTCTCAATGCAGTGATGATTCGATCCAATATTAAGATGGCCAAACCTATGGCACGCCTCTTTTCAACGATATTTCGTGGGCTACCAGAGCTTTTAACTTTGTTTTTAGTTTACTACGGATTACAAAGCCTTATTCAAAATTTATTTGACTATTTTAGTTTTGAAATCATGTTCAGTATCAATGCTTTTGTTGCTGGTGTTCTTGCCCTTAGTATGGTTCTTGCAGCTTTTTCTTGTGAAGTTTGGCTTGGAGCATTTAATATTTTTGATAAAGGTCAATATGAAGCAGCTAAAGCTTTAGGACTTTCACGGTCAACCACATTTTTTCGTATTGTCTTCCCTCAGCTCATCCGAAATGCCTTGCCAGGACTTTCTAATAATTGGCTTACTTTACTGAAAGATACATCCCTTGTTTCTACCATCGCGCTTGTTGACCTCATGCGACAAACGAATCTAGCTGTCGCTGCTACCAATAAACCCATGCTATTTTATTTTGTAGCATGCTTACTCTATTTGTTATTTTCAGCGGTTTTTACTGCAATCTTACGCCATTTGGAAACATACACTCAAATAGGCTATAAAAAGGTGCTAGGTCAATGATTCCTGAGTGGCTTTATTTTCTTTTTAATCCTGATCTTTTAAGTCATTATGGACCAAAATTTATTAATGGCTTTATTGTTACTGTTGAACTTGTTTCTATTTCTTGTTCTCTAGGCCTTTTTCTTGGTATGATTATTGCTTTTGCACGTCTATCAAAGAATACATTTTTACAATATTTTGCAAATGCTTATGTCTATTTTTTCCGTGGCTCTCCTTTATTAGCTCAACTCTTTCTTTTTTATTATGGGCTTGGTTCAATGAACAGTTTTTGGCAACAGGTGGGGCTATGGTGGTTTTTTCAAAACGCATGGTATTGTTGTCTTTTTATTTTTACACTCAATTCTGCTGCCTATCAATCTGAGATATTTAAAGGAAGTTTTCTATCCGTAACAACTGGACAACGCGAAGCATCAAAAGCTTTAGGTTTAAGCAACTCTGTCACATTTTTTAGAGTTATTCTTCCACAAGCAATGATTGTAGCATTACGCCCCCTAGGAAATGAGTTGATTTTAATGATTAAATCCAGTGCTGTTGCCTCACTTATCACTGTTTATGATTTAATGGGGGTTGCTAAACTCGCTTATTCACGGACTTTTGATTTTCAAGTTTACGTTTGGGCTGCTCTTATCTATCTCTTTATCGTTGAACTCATTCATCGTTTTATTGTTTTTATCGAGCAGCGCCTCACTCGATATTTACGGTAAATAAAATGATCATAAAAAAAACAGTACCAAATCAAAATGTTGAATTAATCAAGTTCTTCATCAATGAAAGAATAAAATAAGATGAATTTGAAAAATAATAAATCGATCTCTCTCAGTAAAAACCCTGTGATCTCTATCCAAAATCTAAATAAATGGTATGGAAACTTTCAGGTCCTACATGATATCAACTTTAATGTTCAAGCTGGTGAACATATCGTTATTTGTGGACCATCCGGATCAGGAAAATCAACGTTAATTCGTTGTATTAATCAATTAGAACAAGCACAAAAAGGTTCAATCTGTATCCATAACGTTGATATCCATACTGCACCTATACAACAGCAAAAAAATGTTCTTCGTAAGATAGGAATGGTCTTTCAGAACTTTAATTTATTTCCCCACATGAGCGTTATACAAAATTGTATTTTAGCACCTATGACAGTTCAGGGACTTTCCAAACAACAAGCAAAAGAACGGGCAATTCGTTACTTAACGCATGTTGGTATTGAAAAACACTGTGAAAAATATCCTTTACAACTTTCTGGTGGGCAACAACAACGTGTTGCGATTGCCCGTGCACTTTGTATGGAACCTGAAGTCATGCTTTTTGATGAACCAACCTCTGCTCTTGATCCAGAAAGTGTGGGAGAAGTTTTGGAAGTGATGGCTCGATTGGCCGATACAGGGATCACAATGCTTTGTGTTACCCATGAAATGGGCTTCGCACGTAAAGTATCAGAAAGAATACTCTTTCTAGAAAATGGAAAAATTGTTGAAGATGCAGCCTCTGAAGAATTTTTTACCAATCCTAAAAGCCAACGTGCTTGTAATTTTCTTGCTAAAATTAAATATTAATCATTAAAATATTGCTTTATTTATACAATTTTATTCCTGCTTTTTAAAAGAGTGATAATTGTTTGTGCGCCAACAACCCCCGATGCTACTTCAGTTTTCATTTTCTGTTCTACCATCTCAAAGGAATCAAGTTGTGCCTGTCGCAATAAAGGATTAGCCAAAAGTTGTTCTACCTGTCTTGCTAACATGCCAGGACGGATTAATTCATTCAAATATTCCGAAACAATAGGCTTATCAGCAATAATATTTGGAAGAGCAGCACTCCATAACATCATTTTAGGAAAAATAAATAATTTAGAAAAGAAATCAAGTTTATAGCAAAGAACCATAGGAACTTTTGCTAAGGCTAATTCAAGTGAAACAGTTCCATGTGCAGCAAGAGCAACATCTGCTTGTGCAAAAGCACGCCATTTTTCATCTTCACCAACTACAATTTCTATCTTGCTTTTCCAGCCTTGCACAAAGTCCCGGATTCTATCTACCAAATGAGGTAAGGTTGGTAAAATAATACGTAAATGAGGAATACGTTGTACAAGAATCTCTACTGTTTCTCGAAAAATAGGCATTAAGGAACGAATTTCTGAATTGCGTGATCCTGGCAAAATAACTAATGTAGGCGATAATGTTTGTGTATCGATCAAATTTCTTTGTTCTAATTGGCTTTTTTTTTCTGACTGAATTCTCAAAAGGGGAGGATATGTCAAAAGACGATGTCCAACATAAGTCGTGGCAGGACCTCCCAAATCTTGCATAATCTTTTCTTCAAAAGGAAAAACCGCTAAAACATGATCAACAAATCTACACATAGCTTTTGCACGCTCTGGCCTCCATGCCCAAACGGTTGGTGCAATATATTTAATGATAGGAATAGAAGGCGCTAAAGCACGTACCTTTTTTGCAATACGATGCGTGAAATCAGGACTATCAATAATAATTAAACAATCAGGTTGTTCTTGTGCAATAAATTTGGATAAATTGCGAATATGTAGCAACAACAATGGTAGTTTTTTCAACACCTCCTTTAAACCTATTAAAGCAATATCATGGGAATCAAAAAAGCTTTTTAAGCCTAATGCCTTTAAATGGCTCCCCCCAACACCAATCAAATGAATATTGCATCCTATCTGTTGTAATAAACAAGAAATTAGATCGGCCCCAAGTAAATCACCAGATTCCTCACCTGAAACCACTGCAATCTTTAAGAAACAATTATTCATGACCAAACTTTTCAAATGTCTCTATAAATAAAGAATATTTGTTGGCTTTTTCTATTGTTGTTTTCACCGATAATATTAGACTTCTATTTGCCTCCACCGCAACACCAGATAAACCACTCTTTGCAATATTCATTATTGTCGCGGGCCCAATTGATGGCAAATCAACGCGATTATCCTGTTGTGGTTTTGCGCATTTTACAAGAATGCCACCTTTAAGGGGAATTTGCCCTCTTTCTCGCATTTCACAAATACGCCACAACATATTATCAGTTCCCTCAGCGCCCTCTAGAGCAACCACCCTTCCTTGGACAACGACAACGGCTTGCCCGATATCTAATTGACCTAAAAGCTTTGCTGCTTCTACTGCTAAAAAAATATCTTTTTTCTCTTTTGGAGTAGCGCGCCGTACTGTTAAATTAAATTCTATGGGAGCTAAAAGATCTGGGACGATTTCGTGAGCACCGATAACACAAAAACCGTGTGCTTCAATAACCCGTATAAAAGCTTTTAATAACGCATCGTCTCCTCTCTTCAAAGCTCCGATTAACTTAGGAAGAGCTAAAAATGTTGTCCAGTCCAGTCGCAATTGTTTAAGAAGTGGACGCTTTTTCACACCACCTGCCAAAACAACGTTATATACACCAGCCTCTTTTAAAATTTTAACGAGTCGTGCTAACTCTACAATTGATAGCTCGCAATGCTCATAGCGATAAAGAACAGAATCTGCCTCACCATGCAAAAGCACAAGAAAAGGATTTTCTCCATTCTTCTCAAGAGTCTGCGCAACAGTAATCGGTAGAACACCATTTCCTGCTATAATAGCAGTACGGCTGGAAAGAAAACTTCTGGCTCCCCAAATAGGCATTTTTAATCCTTATGTTCTTTTATTCTAACACCTTCAAATTTTGGTGTACAATAAAAACGCTTTCCTTCTTCTTTAATAAAATTAACAACTTCAGAAACAGACTGAGAAGAAGAATAGAAAGAAGCAACATCACTGACACGCTCTTTAAATGGTTTGCTATGATCAAAAAGCATAGCAACCGCATGACGGAGTGCATGAATATCTTGACGCTCAAGTCCTGCACGCTTCATGCCAATAATATTGAGTCCAGCAAGTTTTGCCTGCACACCAACAGCTGTTCCATAAGGTATCAGATCACCAACCAGCGCAGATACGCCGCCGATAAATGCATGATGTCCAACACGAACAAATTGATGAACAGCAGCACCACCACCAATAATCACATAATCACCAATAGTAACATGACCAGCAATCATTGCGTTATTGGCAAATGTTACATGATTGCCTACATAACAATCGTGAGCGATATGCGCATAACAAAAAAATTGGCAATTATCACCAACAACTGTCATTCCTACACTCGAATCGGACCCCCTATGCATTGTTACACCTTCACGAATCGTACAATTCTTACCAATAAAAAGAGTTGTAGCCCCTCCTTTATGTTTATTATTTTGCGGATCTGCCCCCAAAACGGCATGAGAAAATACTTTACTCTTGGCTCCTAACGTTGTCTTTCCCATTATTACAACATGACTTGTCAAACTACATTCATCACCAATAACAGCCTCTGAACTAATATGGCAAAATGGTCCAACGCGTACATTCTCACCAAGCTGCGCTCCCTTCTCCACAAGAGCAGTTGGATGGATTTTCGTACCGGACATTTTTAAATTCCCATCAAATATCGTTTATTCTTCTTCGACAATCATCGCAGCAATTTCTGCTTCAGCGACGCGGACATCTTCTACTTTTGCAACACATGAAAAACGTCTCATACCAGATCTTTTTTTCAAAAGCTGAACATGAATCTTGAGCTGATCACCAGGCATAACCGGCTTACGAAATTTCGCATTATCAACCGTCATAAGGTAAACTAAATTTGTTTGCTTATTGCCTAAATTTAAAAGCGCTATTGCTCCTGCCGTTTGTGCCATAGCTTCTAAAATCAAAACTCCAGGCATAACAGGCTTTGAGGGAAAATGTCCCATAAAATGTGGCTCGTTAATCGTTATATTTTTAATACCAATCGCTTCTTGTTCACCATCAATATCAATTATACGATCAATTAATAAAAATGGATAACGGTGCGGTAATATTGATAATAGTTTTTCAATATCGACAGTCTCTAAGTTTTTAGTTTTTTCACTGCTGATCATATCAGCGTTTCTCCTTTTTAACTTTTCCCATACTGCGCAAGGCCGCTACTTCACGAAACCATTGTTTAAATGGTCGCGCTGGACTACCTCCCCATTTTTCGCCATCCGGAATGTCATTCATAACACCACTACGAGCAGCAATCTGAACAGATTTACCTATTATGATGTGATCAGCTACTCCCACACTTCCGCCAAGCTGAGACATATCCCCTATAGATGTACTTCCCGCAATGCCACATTGAGCGGCAATAAGACAATAGCGGCCAATTTTTACATTGTGGGCAATTTGTACAAGATTATCAATCTTGCTTCCTTCACCAATAACAGTATCTTGAAATGTCCCACGATCAATTGTCGTGTTCGCACCAACTTCTACACCATCCTCAATAATAACGCGACCAAGCTGTGGAATTTTCTCGATTCCAGAAACGCCCCCAACATAACCAAAACCATCTTGCCCAATGCAAACACCAGGATAAAGCTGAACCTTATCACCTATTATAGAACACTGAACTGTTACCTTAGGAGCAATATAGCAGTCACATCCAATACGGCAATTTTCACCGATAACAGCTGTGGATGAAATAAGAGTTCCTGCTCCAATCTCAACATTTTTACCAATAACAGCTCCCGCTTCAATACACACATCATGTGCCAACTTAGCCGTTGGATGAATATGCGCATGCGATGAAATCCCCTTCTGCCCCAACCAAGGCATTGGCTTGACAGAATCTGGAAACAAAATACGACCAATCTGAGCAAAGTCACGCTGTGGTGTGGATGTCACCAAAATTGCCATAGTCTCGGGAACTTTAAAAACAATCTCATTCGTACACAAAACAGCAACAGCAGAACTGTCCAGTAAAGCATCAGAAAACTTCCGATGCTCTACAAAAACAAGCGAACCTTCCACAGCACTCTCAAGTGAAGAAAGAGTATTGATAACTTTATGAGAAAACTCTGGATTAAGAAGCTTTGCACCCGTCAACTCAGCAGCATTTGCAACTGTCAATCGTCGGGACGGCGTAAAAAAAAATGTATCCGCCATCAAAACACTTTCTCTCCCAGCTTAAGCTATTCTCTTCAAGTTTTTCCTTCTTAAAATCGCTCAAATCAGAACTTCGTAGAAATACCAAAGTTCAATTGTTGCAAACGATCACCTTCCTGCTTCGTTATTGGCCAAGCATAATCAAAACGCAAAGGACCAAACGGAGAATCCCACATCAAACTCACACCTGCAGATGAACGCCAAGCACTTTTTGTATTGGTAACAGACGGTTCACCCTTAAAAACGGCTTTATAATTATTGCCATAAAGCGTGGCAATATCCGCAAATAAAGCACCGCGCAACCCAAATCCTTCAGGCACGACAGGGATAGGGAACTGTACTTCAGCAGTCGCATTCATATATGTCGTTCCCCCCAAGAAATAAACCTCACCCTTACTGGAAACCTGACGCGGACCTATTCCATTATATTTGAACCCTCGAAGCATATCAGAATTTACTTTAAACATATCGAAAATACGAACACCATCTCGGCCCATTCCGTGGATATAACCACCCCCAAAGGAAAGCAAACCAACGATATCCTTCTGGTCAGAAAGAGTCTTGTACATCATCGCCTTACCCGTGGTCTTCAAGAACTTTGCACTCCCACCAAGCCCTGCATATTCCTGAAGCAGATGCACGTACCACCCATCATGAGGGGATCTCATATCATCAATCGTATTATAGGTGAAACCATAACTAATTGATGAACGTTTCCAAGGGCTGTGTTTTGCAGCTTGAACAATCGCACCAGAATATTTCCCATATAATTCTATTATGTCACTCTCTTTGTCAAAATCATACTCTCCGCCAAAATCATATTCTTCCTGCACATAAGAATAAGCTACATTAGCAGATAATTGATTATTAATAGGTAACGAAAACCGCAGCGATCCACCTGTCTGCCGTACATCATAGGCTTTATCAGCACGATAAGTACTACGAAAAACATCAACGCCAGCAGATAAACGATACCCTAAGAAATAAGGATCAACAAATGATAAATTATAATTACGAGATTTTTCTTGCCCCGCACCTAATCCTAAACGAACATATTGACCACGTCCCCCAAGATTACGTTCAGTAACAGAAACTTCAAGTGACATACCAGGACTTGTTCCCCCTGTTGTATACCCTCCAGAAAGAGAGAGATCTCCTGTTGAAGCTTCAACAACATCTATTACCAAAACAACTTGGTCAGATTGATCTGTAGGAACCATTGAAATATTAACGGCTTTGAAGAAACCTAAACTTTCTAGACGACGTTTTGCCCGCTGTAATAAAGTTTGATTGTAAGCATCTCCTTCGTTTAAATCAATCTCACGGCGAATGACGTAATCACGCGTTTTCTCATTGCCACGTATATCAATACGTTGAATATAAGCACGTGTACCCTGTTCAATATTATATAAAATTGAAATTGTATGATTTGCTAAATTACGATTTCCCCGCGGTTCAACTTTAGCAAAAGCATATCCCGAATCAGCAACTTTGTTATTAATAGTTGCAACAGACTGTTCAATATCTTCTGCACTATAAACATTACCTGGCTGGGTTTTAAGTATCCTTTTCACAGATTGAACGTCAATTCCATCAACATCACTTTCAACCTGAATATCGCTAATTTTATAGAGCGCCCCCTCATCAAGAACGAAAGAAATTTTATACGTATTGCTTGCTGCATCAAAAGTTGCTTTAGAAGAGACTACACGAAAATCTGCATAACCACGGTTATAATAAAAGCGACGTAAAGCTTCTTCATCAACAGCGAGGCGCTCTTCACTGTAAACATCACCTCCCAACAACTTCGAAAAAATTCCTGAAGTTTTTGTTGAAATCACATCACGCAAACGGCGACTTCCAAAGACATTATTTCCCTTAAAAGTGATATCACCAATCTTTGTTTTTTTCCCTTCAACGACATTAAATACCACATTAACCCGCCCTTTTCCAAGGTTAATCGTTTGAACGTTAACAGTGATATTATTACGACCAAGAGTTTTATAAGCCTCACGAATTGTATTTATATCAGTAGAAAGCTTAGCAGAATTAAAAGGCTCATTCGGTTTTAAAGAAATAAACCGCTTAAGATCTGGGTCTTTAAAAGATTTATTTCCTTGAAACAATATTTGATTGACAACCTCATATTCTTTTACGAATACAACCAATTTATCACCCACCGGATTTATTTTAACATCATAAAATAAACCCAATTCGAAAAGGTTTTTCACAGCACTATCAACATCACCACTGGAAACACCTTGCCCAACCTTAATCCCCATATTGTCTCGAATCGCCTGAGAACTTACAAACTTATTCCCACGAACCTCAATAGAGCGGACTACAGACGCTTGTATTTCTCCGACCGCAGCAATTGACATAAAAACCGTTGCTGGGGCAATCATCCCCATCTTTAACACCAATACAGATGCTGCATTTAAAAACTTTGAATTCGTAGTCATTGGCTTTTTTACCTTACTCTCGTTCCTTAGACATGATGCCTTAAAAAGCTAACTGCCATAACAACCTTTTTACAGCGAGACTTTTCATTCCTTAATTACTCATTATAATGTACAATGCCACAACATTTTGCAGACATGGTAAACAACCTTCAATTTGTTTTTGCTATTATTACTTAATTTATAAAGCGTTTTCCATAATTTAATTAGCTAAACCAACAAAAATAATCATTAAAAAAGACAAAGATCATAAAAAGGAGAAGAATGGAAAAACCTAAACGAAAAACGATTCCCTGAATTTTAGCAGATATTTTCCTCCCAGTAATGACCTCAATGACATGCAATAAAAGATGCCCACCGTCAAGCGGTAGAATCGGAAAAAGGTTAATAAGCCCAACACTTATTGAAAGAAAAGCTGCTAAATTCAATAAAGAGATAAAACCTGTCTCGCTCACTTTCCAAGCAATTTTAACGGTTTTAGAAGGTCCACTTAGCCGACAACGATCCTCTTTGCCTCCTATTAAACGACTCATAAAAAGAACGGTTTGAGTGGCGATAAACACAGTACGGTCTGACGCTTTTCTTACAGCTGTTACAAAACCATAGCGAATATGTTTTATATAAGTTGGATCTAAACGTGCAGGATTATTTAAATCAACAGGAACACCTACACCTATCATAGCACTTCGTGTTCGATTACCAAATCCATCATCTCGCTCAACGACTTTCGGGGTAATCATCGTTGTAAAGAATCGCCCCATGCGTTCTATTTTAAACTCTATGGGTTCTCTTCCGTGAAAAGCTACATAATTCATCAAATCTTCAAAGCTTTCAACCCGTCGCCCATCCATTTCAACAAAACGATCACCTAATTCCAAACCGGATTGAAGAGCAGGGCTATCTTTTACCAAAGAACCAACAACGGGCTCAATGGCTACACGACCATAGATAAAGAAAAAAAATGTTAGAATAACAACAGTAAAAAGGGCATTGAAGAAAGGACCGGCAAAAACAGTTGCTGCTTTTTTCCAAGCATGCGCACTAGCAAATGAACCATCAACAATCAGAGATGATTGGGATGATTCCGTATCGATTTTTTCCTCATCCCCAACAAATTTTACATAACCTCCTAAGGGGATAAGTGCTAAACGCCACTTCGTGCCATGCTTATCTGTATAACTCGCTATTTCTGGTCCAAATCCAAGCGAAAAAATTAACGCCTTAATACCACACCACCGACCAATGAGATAGTGCCCAAATTCGTGCACAAAAATGATAATCATAATGATGAAAAGAATACTCAAACTTCTTAAAAGAAAATCACCCATAGTGACGATATGATTTAAAAGTTCCAAACTATCTTCTCCCAATTAGATCATACTAAAAAGATTAAAAGGTGCATCCATATCAGACATAAATGAACCAATTAAATAAAGAAGAAAAGCTGCCCCTACCAATCCATCTATACGATCCATAAAACCACCATGTCCAGGCAATAAAGAACTAGAATCTTTAACAGAAAACCGTCTTTTGAGCCATGATTGCCCTAAATCACTCAATTGTGAAACAATTGACAAAACAAGTGTAAGGAGTGGCACAAAAAAACTGGCTAAATTTATATCAAAAAATCCAAAAGCGACCCACATACCACCGAAAACTCCCACAAATGTACCACCAAGTGCTCCTGACCATGTTTTATTAGGAGAAAATTGTGGTGCTAATTTAGGTCCCCCTAATGCACGTCCGATAAAATAACCACCAATATCTGTTCCCCACACTATCGTAAATAAGAAAATAACAACTTGGAACCCCAACATTTCATGATCCCGTAGAAAGCATAAAGCAACAACAGGAAAAGATGCATATAAAAAACCACAAAAAACCCAACCACTCTTTTTTATAGATATAATAGCTAATACTGTAGCTAAAACGATTAAAACACAAAAAATCAATGAAGCAGATACACTCAACACTAAAAAAAAGCCAAAGATTAAATAAAAGATACTTGCTAATATTTTTTGTAAAATACACCATTTCTCTTTAGTAATACTCATCCACTCATAAAGAACAAAACCGCCAATACACCATACAAATAAAAAAAAGAAGTTTCCTCCCAACCATGTTAGATACAACGCAATAATGCCAAAAACAAAAGCTGTCAGAATACGATAAACCAAATTAGACAAAACAACATCCAAACAATAAAAATAGAAAATACAAGCTCTAAAATTAACGCAAGAAAAACTCCCCTACGCAGTATTTTTATCTCATACCTGTATAATTTCTCTTATAATTTATCATAAATAATTCAGTCTACTAAGATAGCGCTTATGAAACTAATAATCAATGAAAACAGCTTCAAAAATCTCCGTCAAAATTATAAAATATTTTTTAATATTTTCTCAAATATAAAATGAAAAAGCAGTTACCTCTGCCCCATACAAATTAACTAATATAGGTTTCGTATAAAAACACTTTTCTATCAACTATTCGTCATTAAAAAACGAATTACGCCACATAACATCTGCTTGATCAATTATACTCACATGTTTTATAATGAGAAATAAGAGAAAGGTTAGGCTTGTTTTTTTGCATTATATTCTTTCCCCAACCTTCATCTTAGAATATTTGAATAATTTCTAATAATGCTTTCATTATGCATTTTAACAAAGACGTGCTCAACTAAAAACCCGCACCATGCTGTTAAATAATGTCTCCCAGCAAAGGGCATGATTTATCACGCAGACTAAAAAATTAAAACATCTGCCCTTTCAAATCAGTCTCTCCCATATCAAAATGATAGAATACCTTCCTGCATCACACCTTGCTACCACAGAGCACACCACTCCCTACAATTATCCCTAGAAACAATTTACAGGCTGGGAGTATAACATCCTTTTTCTAGCGACAAAATCGTCTTAAACGTGCATAATTTCAGATTCTTTTACGGCTAAAATTTTATCAATATCAGCAATAGTTTCATCTGTGAGTTTTTGAACTTTTTCAGACAAACTATGGGCTTCATCTTGTCCAATTTCACCATTTTTTTCTAACTTTTTCAAATTGTCCAGACCATCCCGACGAACATGACGTGTAGCAACACGCGCTTGCTCTGCATAGTGATGCGCAATTTTTACAAGTTCTTTACGGCGCTCTTCATTCAACTCAGGCAAAGGAATACGTAAATTCGTACCATCAGTTATGGGATTTAAACCAAGACCAGAATCGCGAATAGCGCGCTCTACAGCTCCGACCATTGTTTTATCCCATACAGAAACAGAAAGCATCCGAGGTTCAGGAACAGAAATATTAGCAATCTGATTTATATGAACAACAGAACCATAAGTTTCAACGGTCAACGGTTCTAATAAACTGGCCGATGCACGTCCAGTCCGCAAACCACCTAACTCATGTTTAAAAGCCGTAATGGCACCATCCATGCGACGTTTCAGATCATCCATAATTGATGTAACATTCATATTTCTGTCTCCTTCAATTGTCCTTTGAAGCTTACCCTTATTCCGATACTATTGTAAAGCGTCCTGTTCCATTCAAGACCTTAGCCAAACCGCCTTTTTCATGAATGGAGTACACAATAATCGGTACATTGTTCTCACGTGCTAAAGTAACCGCCGTTGAATCCATAACAGATAATCCCCATTGCAAAACTTCAACATGTGTTAATTGGTCAAAACGCTTAGCCGTAGGGTCTATTTTGGGATCTGCTGAATAAATACCATCAACTTGTGTTCCTTTAAGAAGGACATCCGCACCAATTTCTGCTGCACGTAAAGTAGCAGCAGAATCAGTAGTAAAAAATGGATTTCCTGTACCACCTGCAAAAATAACAACTTTTCCCTGATTCATATAAGCTATTGCTTTACGTTGCGAGAAACTTTCACAAATTTGTGGCATAGCAATCGCAGAGAGTACAACAGTTTCAACCCCTAATTTTGTCAAAGATGTTCGCAATGCTAAAGAGTTAATAGCAGTTGCAAGCATTCCCATATGATCACCTGTCACTCGGTCCCCACCATGCGAAGCAACAGCAACGCCACGAAAAATATTTCCCCCACCGATAACAACCGCAACTTCTATCCCCATTGTGCGCACTTCTGCAATATCAGCGGCAATACGGTCTACAACAGAAACATCAATGCCAAAATTCTGCCCTCCCATAAGAGCTTCACCAGAAGCCTTTAAAAGAATACGTTTATACGGAAGTGCTAATGCCATTAATAATCTCCCCAAAAGCCCATTTACTTTTGCTTTTGACATCACGAAGGGCACCACTTTTTCCACGTGACGCCCTCTCAACAATTACATTTTTCCCCTCAGAGATTCTACAACCAATGATATGACTTTAAATTTCTGATCAAGAGTTTGCAATAACTAGCCTTTTACAGCAGCAGCAACCTCTGCTGCAAAATCAGACTCCTCTTTTTCCACACCTTCACCTAATGCAAAACGAATAAAGCCTGTAATTTTTGCTGGAGCACCAATTGATTTCTCAGCATCCTTTAAAGCATCCTCAACAGTTATATCAGGATTCATAACAAAAGCTTGAGAAAGCAAAACAACCTCTTCAAAAAACTTACGCATACGCCCTTCTACCATTTTTTCAATGATATTTTCAGGTTTTCCAGACTGACGTGCTTGATCTGAAAAAATTGCTTTTTCACGTTCAACAGCAGAAGCATCAACATCTTGTGCTGTAAGTGCTAATGGATTGATTGCCGCAATATGCATCGCGACCTGCCGACCAAAAGCAAGAGCAGCCTCTTTATTTCCTGTTGTTTCAATCGCAACCAAAACACCAAGTTTTCCAAGCCCATCAGCCACACTATTGTGTATATAAGTCGCAACAACACCATTCTCAACGGACAATTTAGCGGAACGACGAAATGTCATATTTTCGCCAATTGTACCAATTGCATCTTTAATCGTAAGCTCTACAGTCTTCTCAGAACCTGGATAAAGAGAAACAGAAACAGATTCAACATCCCCTGGCGTATCTAAGGCAGCAGTTGCTACTTTACGCACGATGTCTTGGAATCCATCATTGCGTGCAACAAAATCTGTTTCAGAATTAATCTCAACCAAAACTGCATGTGAATCTTTTGATACGACTCCGATTAATCCCTCAGCTGCTGTACGACCAGCCTTTTTATCTGCTTTAGCTATCCCTTTTTTACGAAGCCAATCAACAGCAGCTTCCATATCACCATTGGTCTCTGCTAAGGCGGCTTTACAGTCCATCATACCAGCGCCAGATAGTTCTCGAAGTTCTTTTACTTGTGCAGCAGTAATGCTCATATTTGCCTCTTTATTTTGTAACAGTGAAAGCGTGCAAAATCCCTCTGCACGCCTATAACTTCTTCTTTAGACAATAAAAGTACCTTAATTAGGCATTTTTATATTATTCAGAAACTTCTGAAACTGTATTTTCTTCCAAAATAGGCTCCACAGGTGCATCAACTTGATCTCCTAAATCGATACCCATTGCTCCTTGCTGGCGTGCAATACCATCAAGAGCAGCACGGGCAAAAAGATCGCAATAAAGAGAAATTGCACGTGAAGCATCGTCATTACCTGGTATTGGATGTGTTACGTCATCGGGATCACAATTGGTATCAATAATAGCAATCACTGGAATACCTAAACGTTTTGCTTCTTGGAGTGCAATATTTTCTTTATTCGTATCGATAACAAAGATAAGATCTGGAACAGAACCCATATCTTTAATACCACCAAGCGCACGATTAAGCTTTTCACGATCACGTTCAAGATTTAAACGTTCCTTTTTAGTAAAGCCTTGCGCTTCAGCAGCAAGAATTTTATCAAGCTTCCGCAAACGATGGATCGAATTGGAAATCGTTTTCCAGTTTGTGAGCATGCCGCCAAGCCAACGTGCATTAACGTAATACTGAGCGGAACGATTCGCCGCATCTGCGATAATGTCAGATGCTTGCCGTTTCGTACCAACAAAGAGAATACGACCACCACGCGCTACAGTATCTGAAACAAGTTTAAGCGCTTGGTGTAAAAGTGGAACGGTCTGAGCAAGGTCAATAATATGGATATTATTACGCTGACCATAAATATAGGGAGTCATTTTGGGATTCCAGCGATGAGTCTGGTGACCAAAATGCACACCGGCTTCTAAAAGCTGGTGCATAGTAAAATCGGGTAGTGCCATAAATCTTATCCTTTCCGGTTCAACCTCCGCGGAAAAAGCAGGAAGACCTGCTACCGGCGGATGCTTGCTAGAAGTTTCTCACAGATCATTTGCAAACACCCAGATTCCGCGTGTGGAATAGCGCAAACATACTAATATTTGATTCTTTTTCAAGTTATTTTCTTTAATCATTTAATATTTGCATTTTCACATTGATTAAGATCTTTTCCAAGTTCCAAGAATTCAAGACTGTTCAATTTTGCACGCACTGAAAAAGTTCCATAATCTATATGAAGATCACGCATGACACCATTCTCATGTAAGAGAAAACTGCTACGATAAACCGGCAAACCATCTTTATTTTCTCCATCATCAAAATAAGAAATTGTAACAGGCCAATATTCTTCTTCATCCAATTTTCTTATTTTTTCTGTTTCGCTATCAGATAAAAGCGTCTTCTTTTCCCCTATGACGATACTTTCTTTTATAACTTTATCTGCTTTATTTGTCCCATCAAATACAGTAACATTGTAAAAATGATCTCCTGCTTTTGCATGGCGGATAATATTTTTTAGTTGCATCATTGGAAATTCAGCCATTGCAAGCTTATACTCTTTTTCCTTTGGCTTTTTTAAGGTAACTGTAATACCATCTTGCGTACGCTCCGCAACCCCCTCGGCACGATGCACAACCTCTTCTCCCTCTTGATCTGTAATATTAAAACGAAATGTACGGCTGTCTCCTGTTTCATAACTCGTCGTCTGTTGATCCGTCAAACGTACTGGCATATCTTCAATGTGAACACGGCTAATGAAACGAAAACGTGTGCTATAGCCTTGGCATGCCGAACCAGTAAGCTCGTAAACCATTCGTCCTGACATCGCAGAAATTATCATTTCATGAGAAACACTATCGAGATGAAAATCATAAATTGCTCGATGAGGCACAATAAAAATGGACTCTTCAGCTCTCGCGGTACATAAAAAAACAATATATAAAATTATTATAAATAATGATCTAATCATTCCCAACTTCCGAACTTTATCCCCGTTGCATAACATCATACAATAAGGCAAAAAAGGCTAATTTCTCAATTAACCACACATTTTCTTAAATCAAAAAATAGATTATGCAATGAATATATTATAGAGCAGCTATGGAGTTAAAATTATGACCAATATGATTGAAAAAAACTTAGAAAAATTCGGAATCACTCTTCCTGAAGTAATCTCCCCCCTTGCCAATTACATCACCACTTCACAAAGTGGCAATCAACTCTTTATTTCTGGACAACTCCCTCTTATTAATGGAAAACCAATAGCCATCGGTAAAGTTGGTGCAACTGTGAATACCGAACAAGCCCAAAAAGCATCTGAAGCTTGCGCTCTCAATATTCTCGCGCAACTCAAGGCAACTCTGGGTGACTTAAATAAAATAAAACGTGTGGTCAAAATTACTGTTTTTGTGGCTGTAGATTCTCATTTTACCGATATTCCTTCTGTTGCCAATGGAGCTTCTAATTTATTCGTCAATATCCTTGGTGAAATTGGAAAACACGCCCGTTCTGCTATTGGTGTTGCCTCTCTCCCTATGGATGTTCCTGTAGAAGTTGAAGCCATCATAGAAATCTAAACCTTCATTAAGACAGTGCATTATCCTAAATATAACTGAAGTCAAAATACTTCTTTGTCTTACACTCTGATAAACCTTGCATTTTTTCGTTTTTAAATTAGAATCTTAAACTTACGATAAAAGGAAATATTTGTATGAAACAAGCTTATAACAATAACAATATTTTTGCTAAATTGATTCGCAATGAAATCCCTTCTGTTCGTGTCTACGAAGATGATGATGTTATTGGATTTATGGATATCATGCCACAGGCACCAGGTCATACGCTGGTCATTCCTAAAAAAGGCTCTAGAAACTTACTTGATGCAGATCCTGAAACATTATTTCCTGTTATTAAAGCTGTTCAAAAAATTGCAAATGCTGTCAAAAAAGCCTTTCAAGCAGATGGCATAACTGTCATGCAATTTAATGAAGCAGCTAGTCAACAAACCGTCTATCACCTTCATTTTCATATTATACCACGTATGGAGGGAATAGAGCTTACCCCTCATAATGATATGATAACGCCTCCAGAAATACTTGAAGAGAATGCAAAAAAAATCCGTGCAGCTTTATAACACACTCTTAAGTTGTTGTTCTTTTTTTTCCTACACGTTTTTTTGTAAAGTTTTCCATTTTACTTTTCTTTGAACTTACAGATATATCGGAAGATGAAATTTCTAACTGTAAGCTTTCTTTTTTACCATTTGATTTTTGTGTCAATACGCGAACGGTACCACCATTGCGTAACTTTCCAAATAAAATTTCATCAGCTAATGGCTTTTTAATATATTCCTGTATAACACGCCCTAATGGGCGTGCTCCCATCTGAGAATCATATCCTTTATTAGAAAGCCATAAAGTTGCAGAAGGGCTTAATTCAAAACAAATTCCCCGATCAGCTAATTGTGCTTCAAGCTGAAAAATAAATTTTTGCACTATCTGATTGATGATTAAATGAGATAAAGGTGCAAACGGAATAATTGCATCTAACCGATTACGAAATTCTGGTGTAAATAACCGATTGATTTCTTCTATATCCTCACCATCACGATGTACTTTCCCAAATCCAATAGCTGATTTTGCCATATCTGAAGCACCAGCATTGGTTGTCATAATCAAAATAACATTGCGGAAATCAATTTTCTTACCATTATGGTCTGTTAATCTACCATAATCCATTACCTGCAATAAAATATTAAATAACTCTGAGTGCGCTTTCTCAATCTCATCTAGCAATAGAACTGCGTGAGGTTTCTGATCAACGGCATCTGTAAGGAGACCTCCTTGATCAAACCCTATATAACCTGGAGGTGCTCCGATTAAACGTGCTATCGTATGCCGTTCCATATATTCTGACATATCAAAACGCAATAATTCAATGCCTAAAGATGATGCAAGCTGTTTTGCAACTTCAGTTTTTCCTACACCTGTTGGTCCTGAAAATAAATAACTTCCTATTGGTTTATCCGGTTCGCGTAAACCTGCTCGCGCCAATTTTATGGATGAAACTAAGACGGAAATTGCCTGATCTTGACCATAAACAACATGTTTGAGTTCTCTTTCAAGCTTACTCAGTATCTTCTGATCATTCCGGGAAACTGTTTTTGGTGGAATTCTTGCAATTGTAGCAACAGTCGCTTCAATTTCTTTAACACCTATACTCTTCTTGCGTTGTTTTTGTGGCAAAAGCTTTTGCGCTGCGCCACTTTCATCAATAATATCAATTGCTTTGTCAGGTAACCTACGGTCAATTATATAACGTGAAGATAATTCTACAGATGCCTTCATCGCCTGATCTGTATATTTAATCTGATGAAAATCTTCAAAGTAAGGCTTCATCCCCTGCAAAATCTTAATCGCATCTGTAACAGAAGGTTCATTAATATCAATCTTCTGAAAACGACGCTCTAAAGCACGATCTTGTTCAAAGAATTTGCGATATTCTCTGTAAGTCGTCGAACCAATACATCGCATAGTTCCAGAAGATAACACAGGTTTCAAAAGATTTGCTGCATCCATATTTCCCCCTAATGTTGCTCCTGCTCCAATTAAGGTATGAATTTCATCAATAAATAAAATAGCATCTGGATACAGCTCAAACTCTTTAATAACTTGCTTTAAGCGTTCTTCAAAATCACCGCGATAACGTGTACCTGCAACAAGTCCCCCCATGTCAAGAGAAAATATTGTTGCATTTGATAAAACTTCAGGCACTTGCCCATCAACAATGCGCTTTGCCAATCCCTCAATTATAGCGGTTTTCCCTACTCCAGGATCACCAACCAAAAGCGGATTGTTTTTTGACCTTCGACATAAAATATGAATCATGCGTGAAATTTCTATTTCACGGCCAATTAATAAATCAATTTTTCCATTACGAGCTTTACAATTGAGATCAACACAATAATTCGTTAAAGCACTTGTTCCTCTTTCACCATTATCCGAAATCTGCTGATCTAATTGCTCTTCAAGTCCTTCAAGTAACATGGATAACCCATCATCACGCGTGACACCCTGTGAAATAAAACGTACAGCATCATAGCGTGTCATTCCCATCTCTTGAAGAAAATATGCTGCATGGCTTTCACGTTCAGAAAAAATTGCAACAAGAACATTTGCCCCCGATACTTCATCTTTTCCAGCTGATTGTGCATGAATCACCGCACGTTGGATAACACGCTGGAAAAAAGCTGTAGGCTTTGTATCCTCATCAGCTCTAATCTGTTCATCTAACTCTGAGCGAAGATAATTGGTTAAGCGCTCTCGCAATTCCTCCACATCTACTTGGCAAGCCTGAATAACGGAATTTGCATCGGCATCGTCTAACAGCGCAAGTAGAAGATGCTCTAGTGTTGCATATTCATGCCGTGCTTGAGTAGCAATTGTTAATGCACGATGCAAAACCTCTTCAAGACTAGGTGTAAAAGATGGCATAGCTCCTCACTTCCATTCCATTACACATTGTAACGGATGTTCATTTTGACGCGCACATTCCCTCACTTGTAATATTTTCATTTCAGCGACTTCATAAGTATAATTCCCACATTCTCCTATCCCATTGTGATGAACATTTAACATTATCCGCGTTGCCTCTTCGAAACTTTTTTTAAAAAAGTTCTTCAAAACGAAAACAACAAAATCCATAGGTGTGTAATCATCATTAAGCAAAAAAACTCGACATAATTTAGGTTTTTCGAGTTTTTCTCTAGCCTTAGGCATTATAACCGCACCATGCCTACCTTCATCCCAATTCTTGCCCTTTTCATTATGCATAATATGAGCTATAGAGTTTATTATGAGCGTCTGTCCCATTATCGTTTTCCATGCAGCACATTTTTTATTAATTTTAAATTCTTTCATAACTATTGCAATACCTGTTTGTATTAGAAAAAAATCTCCCTCTATGGTTAGACTTCAATCACTCACTCATAAAATAACTTCTGTAAACAAATTAGTAATACCATTCGTCTAAACTGCATCAACAAATTACAGAAAAGGAAGCTTTATAGAAGTTTTTCAGGATAAATGGAGAAATAGGATACTGCAAGTGTATATTAATTATCAAAAAATTATGCGCTACTGTAAAACAATAGCAATTTCTTTTGTTATGTTAGCTTTTTCTTACTGTTGGGCATCAGCCACACCTCAAGGGGCCTATCCTGATAAGTATGCGGCTATTGTTATAGATGCTACTACGGGAAAAACTCTATTTCAAGCCAATGCAACACTGAAACGTTATCCTGCTTCTTTAACAAAAATGATGACATTGTACTTACTCTTTGAAGCTATGCAGATGCGTCGTGTGACACCAAATACACCAATTCCTGTTTCACATTATGCAGCAATGCGTCCACCGACAAAAATTGGATTTAAAGCAGGCCAAACAATTTCTGCAGAATCAGCAGCTAAAGCACTCATTACAAGATCCGCAAATGATGTTGCTGCTGCCATTGCAGAATATCTTGGAGGTAGTGAAAAAAAATTCGCTCAAATGATGACAGTAAAAGCTCGTAAACTTGGCATGAAACATACACATTTTTCAAATGCTTCAGGACTTCCGGATGTGCACAATTATTCTACAGCACGAGATATAGCGACTTTGTCATTAGCTTTACGTAAACATTTTCCCAAACAATATAAATTGTTCAAAACAAAAAGTTTTAATTTCCGTGGACATAAAATTAACAGCCACAATAAACTTGTTAAAATAATGAAAGGTGTCGATGGAATTAAAACAGGCTACACACAAATGTCAGGTTCTAATTTAGCAACTTCGATGCGTCTTGAGGGGCGCTCTGTTGTCGCTGTTGTTATGGGAGGTAAATCATCTACTGCGCGTGACGAGCATATGGCTAGCTTATTGAATCAATATTTGCCCAAAGCAAGCCAAATGAAAAGTGATGAACGTTTAATGGCTTCTGTACGCTATCACTTACCCACTGGCGCCAATACTCCTATACCCACCATTAAAGCTGATTCAAGTAATTTTGACGATGAAATTTCAACTATGTTGACAGCATTTGCAGAGCAACCTAAAAACTCCAATATCGCAATAACGGCTGTAAATAAGGTAATTATACCAATACCGAATCCTCAAAAAACTATACCGGCTGAGACTCATAAAATTGTAACAGTCTCTTTGTCCGAAAATGCCGGATGGGCTATCCAGATTGGTTCTCTTCCTAGTGAAGAACAAGCAAAAACTCTACTTTTAAAAGCAAAAAATATAGCTTTTTCTATTTTAAAACACGCATCTTCACACATGCAACTGTTTGAAAAAAATGGGCGGCGTTATTACCGAGCGCGCTTTACAGGGTTTCAATCAAAAAAAGCTGCATTTGATGCTTGCTCTACATTAAAGAAAGCAAATTTTAACTGCTATACTGTAGCCTACTAAAAATTTTTGAATTCTGCGTTAAGGATAGTATTATGACAGATAATGCTTTTGCTTCATTCCATAAAAAAGAAATTTTATTGAAGCAATCATCCCTCCTTTCATTGCGTTCTCTTCACGATGCTGCCGCAAAACTTACTGGTTTAAAATATAATTCGACTGCATTAGATACACAATCTCTTGTTCACCTTCTCATTTGCCAAACAATACGCAACCGTCGTCTCATAATGCCTCCTGTACGCATTCATTTACGCGTTGCGAGCCAAACTGGTAATGTGCCTATTAAAATCCGTTTAGGAGCAACAAATATTTAATTTCTCTAAAAAATTATTTTATTATTAACCATTATCTACAGCCTTAGAAAACCCTTTGATAAACATATTTTTTTCTTAAATTGTTGAATTTTTCTGACAGCTTTCAATAAAAACATTGTTAAGGACATAAAAATACCCAATATTTTTCCACTTTTGGATTTAATATAAAAAATTATCCTTGATATCTTTCTGGAAAAAATGAATAGCTTCATTAGATGAAAGCTTATCATTTGATGGGATTATTGTAAAAGTTCAATAAAGAAAGTTCCTCTTAATAACGCTCCCCATACAACATAAACGCTGAAAAAAACATAAGCTTTATCAGGAAATACGATCTCTCTCCCAAAAGTCCAGTTATGGATTGAAAAATGTTCCAGCTCTTAACAAGATATCACATTGACTGCAAGACCACCTTTACTTGTCTCTTTATAACGTTCACTCATATCATGACCAGTCTGGCGCATTGTTTCTATACAAGCATCAAGAGAAACAAAATGATCTCCATTACCATATAATGCAAGAGAAGAAGCCGTTACCGCCTTAACAGCTCCCATTGCATTACGCTCAATACAAGGAACTTGTACAAGACCTGCAACAGGATCACATGTCATTCCCAAATGATGTTCAAGCGCAATTTCTGCCGCATTTTCAATTTGAGCTGGTGTTCCACCTAACGCTGCGGTCAACCCTGCTGCGGCCATTGAAGATGCCGTTCCAACTTCACCTTGACACCCAACTTCTGCACCAGAAATAGAGGCATTATGTTTGATAACACCGCCTATAGCTGCTGCCGTTAATAGAAAGTTATGTATTCCCTCTCGATCTGAATTATCATTAAATTGAAGATAATAACGCAAAACGGCAGGGACGACACCGGCTGCTCCATTTGTTGGTGCTGTAACAACACGACCACCTGCTGCATTTTCCTCATTGACTGCTATAGCATATACCGAAAGCCAATCATTTGCCCAAAGTGGATAATTGTAATTTTTCTTTTGTTTTTCCAAAAGCGTTTCATGCAGCTTTTTAGCGCGCCTTAGAACACGCAATCCACCAGGCAACTCACCTTCTTGTGAAAGACCTCTATCAATGCAATTTGTCATCGCTGAAAAAATTTCATCAAGCCCTACATCAAGAGAAGAACGCTCTATCTTTGTTTCTTCATTTAAGCGCTTCATTTCAGCAATTGAAAATCCTGATTTTTCTGCCATTGATAACATTGTACAAGCAGAATCGAATGGATATGGTACCTCAAATGCTTCTGGTTGTATATTATCATTCATATGGCTTAATTCATCCTCAGTCACAACAAAGCCACCACCGATAGAATAATAAATCTGCCGCAACAGAACATTCCCATCAGTATCAAGTCCTTCAAAGGCTAGTCCATTTGTATGTCCAGGGAGGATTTGCTTTCGTTCAAAAATAAGATCACGTTGCACATCAAACTGATAAGCGGGATGATCTACTGGTTGCACTTTTTTTTCACGTATAACTTTTTCTAATAGAAACCCCATGCTATCAGGATCAACAGTAGAAGCTTTTTCTCCTAAAAGTCCTAATATGATAGCTCTATCTGTTGCATGACCAATACCCGTGAAAGCTAAAGAACCATAAAGATAAACACGTATACGAGAAACTTGAACATCAGACGACTGAGAAAAATCTCCTATCTTTTGCAAAAACATATTAGCAGCTGTCATTGGTCCCATCGTATGTGAGCTAGAAGGACCAATCCCAATTTTAAAAAGTTCAAAAACAGATAGAAACACGTATCACCTTAAACTATAGAGCTTGAGCATATATGCTTTTTCATAACGTTTCTTCCGTTTAAAATCAAATTGCGAGATAAACTAAAAAAATGACAACAATAAACACGAATGTCGCTCGTCTTGCTACCACCCAACACTTTCTTTCTATAGTGTTTTCCATTAGCCAACCTTTAAAACGGACAATGCCCCTAGAGTCACAACTCCTAATGTTTCAAGCGTAGTAAAATAAGTGTTAATATGCAATATTAAAATTCAATAAGGATGAGAAATCTTATCGGAAATATTTTTCATAATGCACTAAGTTCTTCAAAACGTATGCTTAATTTTATAAAATATTTTATGGATATGTTTCAATGAAACGTACAAATTTTTCTAACGATTCTCGTTCTGTCTCAAAATTGTTTTCTGGAGCACTCATATCGCGATAACCAAGTGCCATACCACAGATAATATGGCGATCAGAAGGAATAGATAAAAGCGTACGAATCTGTTTATGATAATCAGCAAAAGCAGCTTGAGGACAGGTATCTAATCCAAATCCACGTGCAGCTAACATAATGGTCTGCATAAACATACCCAAATCAAGCCAACTCCCCATTTCCATGTCGTGATCCATTGTAAATAAGAGTCCTACAGGTGCATCAAAAAATAAAAAATTTCGCGCCTTTTGATGAAGTACTTTTTCTTCATCATCTTTTTGAATTCCAAGACTCTGATAAAGATCCAAACCAACTTTTCGACGCCTTGAAATATAAGGCTCACGCCACTGACGTGGATAATAACTATATTCACGCTCTCCTTTTACACCTGAAAGCACAAGTTGTGAAAGCTCTTGCCCTACTTTTTGTAATACACTTCCTGTAAGCACAATTACTTGCCATGGCTGAATATTTGTTCCAGATGGTGCACGTGCTGCAAGTTTTAAGATTTCTTTGATTGTTTCCAAACTAACTGGCTGATCAGTAAAAGCGCGAATTGACTTTCGTGACAAAATAGATTGAAAAACACTCATAGGAGAAACTGTCATTGTTTTTACTTTCTTTATGAAAAATAGTTTTTTCTTATCAAGGATAATATACTGCGAAAATACCTTTGCAGCTTTTTCAAACACTCTATTTCTTTAAATGACTTACACATTTCACGCAGTGGTAAATATTCCCCTTAGAGATAGTATAATCTATCTCTTTTAAGAGAAAGAAATTTGTCTAAAAGAAGACAAAATAAATTTATAATCAATGACTAACCCCCAACTCCGCTAAGCTCTCAAAAAAACTCTCTTCAATTCGTTCTAAATCCTGTAGAAGATCATCAACATCATGCTGCATCTGCTTTAAATCAGTTCGTTTTTTATGAATTCCTGCAATTAATTTCTTAAGCTTTTTCTCATCATCAGGTGGTTTTCCAACCATTGTCAACATATCAGATATTTCAGACAACGAAAATTTTACTCTGTTAGCATACAGGATTTGTTTTAACTTATGACGATCCGTTTATGTATAAAGCCGTGTACTTCCACACCGAAAAGGGATAAGAAGTCCCTCTTCTTCATAGCAAAGTTCGAGCTATTATTGAAAATTCACGTGTTAATTTTCCAATTGAATAATATTCGTACATTTTATTATTCTGTCTGCATAGATCACATTGTTATAAGAAATATGTCTATTTTTTATAAAACTTAGTGAGCACCCTAATCTCTACTTTTCTGCATTCTAATTTAGAAGAAAATACATTCACAAACATTGTATAGTAGAGAATCAATTATTTTTAGATTACAGAAAGACTATTGATCTTTCATTATAAGTCCTTTTAAATCTTTATAGAAGATATCAATCAAAAATTTTCCTAAAGTTTAAAATCAATCATTATTTGATTTGTAGATAATCAACTCTTTTCCTTGAATATGATTTTTGAGTTTCACATACTTGGGAAAAACTTTCTATACTGCCTTCAGAAATAAGAAAACTTTAAAATGAAGTAACAAAAAAGATAAGCATCATTACAAAACAATAAGCTACTAAAGATGTTTAAAATAACTATCGCCTTATAATTTTTGATATTTTTCAAGAAAATATACAACTTCTGCATTTCGAAATAAAAAACGTCTGAACTTTCTATTCAGACGTTTTTATATTATGTGGTGTTGTATTTAAATTATTCAGCAACGGCTCCGGTTGTCATATTTGTCAACATAGCCTTAGCCACTTCGTTATTACTAGACTTACGCTGCTCATCTACAATCAAATCATCACGAACTGCAGCAATACGACGAATTTGAGAAATTGTACCACCCGTACCTGCTGGAATAAGACGACCGACAATAACGTTCTCTTTAAGTCCTTGCAAAGTATCAATTTTACCAGAAACTGCTGCTTCAGTAAGAACACGTGTTGTTTCCTGAAACGATGCCGCCGAAATGAAAGAAGGTGTTTGAAGAGAAGCTTTTGTAATTCCAAGAAGAATGGGATTACCAGATGCAGGTTTCTTCCCTTCTGCAATCAAATTATCATTGATTTCATCAAGTTCAATACGATCAACATTATCACCTGGAATATAACCAGAATCTCCAGATTCAGTAATTTCAACTTTTTGCAACATTTGACGAACAATCACTTCAATGTGCTTATCATTAATAAGAACTCCCTGCAAACGATAAACCTCCTGAATCTCATTAACAAGATAAGATGCCAAAGCTTCAACCCCCTTAATCGCCAAGATGTCATGAGGTGCTGGATTACCATCAAGGATATAATCTCCCTTTTCAATTTGATCGCCTTCTTGGAAGTGGAACAACTTACCTTTTGGAATCAAGTATTCTACTGCCTCAAGAGTTTCATCATTTGGTTCAATAATGATACGACGTTTATTCTTATAACCACGGCCAAATCGAATTGTACCACTAACTTCAGCAATAATCGCATGATCCTTTGGACGACGCGCTTCAAAAAGCTCAGCCACACGAGGAAGACCACCCGTAATATCTTTCGTCTTGGCACTTTCCATTGGCAAACGAGCAATAACATCACCAGCCTTAACATGAGCACCAAGCTCAACAGAAAGAATAGTTTCCACTGACATCATATAACGAGCTTCACCTCCCTTATACAATTTAGCAATGGATTCACCTTCTTTATCCGTGTGAATAATAATAGCTGGTTTAAGATCCGCACCACGTGGATTAGCGCGCCAATCAATCACCAAACGCTTCGTAATACCCGTAGATTCATCAGCTGTTTCAGTGACAGATAAACCATCAATCATATCTTCAAAACCCACATAGCCTTCAACTTCCGTTAAAATTGGACGTGTATAAGGATCCCATTCTGCTATACGTTGGCCACGTTTAACCACATCACCATCATCAACAAAAATATGAGCACCATAGCTAACACGATGTACAACGCGCTCTTTTCCTAACTCATCTTTGATAAGGATAGCCATATTACGCCCCATCACAACCAAATGTCCTTCAGAATTACGAACCACATTACGATTACGAATCTCCACCTTACCTTCATAAGAAGCCTCTAAATACGATGAATCAACAACCTGCGCAGTTCCTCCTAAGTGGAAAGTACGCATAGTAAGCTGTGTTCCCGGCTCACCAATGGATTGAGCAGCAATAACACCAACGGCTTCTCCCTGATTAACAGGTGTTCCACGCGCCAAATCACGACCATAGCATTTTGCACAAACACCAAGACGTGTTTCACATGTTAATGCAGAACGAATTTGAACAGATTGAATCCCAGCTGCTTCAATCTTCGCGACATCAGCTTCCTCAATCATTGCTCCACCTTCAAGGATAACCTCTCCAGAGACAGGATGTAGAATATCAACAAGCGCTGTACGACCAAGAATTCTTTGCCCAAGGGAGGCAACAATTTGTCCTGCATCAACAATCGGCTGCATGGTAAGCCCTTTTGCGGTACCACAATCAACTGCTGAAATAATAGCATCCTGTGCAACATCAACAAGACGCCGTGTTAAATAACCAGAGTTTGCCGTCTTTAACGCAGTATCAGCAAGTCCTTTACGTGCACCATGCGTGGAATTGAAGTATTCATTAACAGTTAGACCTTCTTTAAAATTGGAAATAATGGGTGTTTCAATAATTTCACCCGATGGTTTTGCCATTAATCCACGCATACCGGCCAATTGTCTCATCTGGTTAGCAGAACCACGAGCACCAGAGTGCGACATCATATAGATAGAATTCATCGGCCGTTGACGACCTGTTTTAGGATCAAAATCGACGGCTTGAATACGTTTCATCATTTCATCTGCGACGCGATCTGTACATTTACCCCAAGCATCTACAACCTTATTGTATTTTTCACCTTGTGTAATCAAACCATCATTATATTGCTGTTCGTACTCCTTAGCCAAAGCTTCTGTTTCTGCGACTAAACGCGACTTACTATCAGGAATAACCATATCGTCCTTACCGAAGGAAATTCCTGCACGACAAGCATAAGAAAAGCCAAGCTGCATAATACGGTCACAAAAAATAACCGTCTCTTTTTGTCCACAGTGCCGATAAACATGATCAATCATTTTAGAAATGTTCTTTTTCGTCATCTCTTGATTGACAATATCAAATGAGATATCCGCACTTCTTGGCAAAAGCTCACCGATAATCAAACGACCAGGTGTCGTATCATAAAGTTTAGAGACTTCTTTTCCATCCTTCCCCATATTCTTAACACGGCCTTTAATCTTCGTATGAAGCGTTATAACCTTATTTTCCAAGGCATAATGAAGCTCACCTATATCAGAAAAGGCCATTCCTTCACCTGGTTCTTTTTCAGAAACAATTGAAAGATAATAAAGACCAAGAACCATATCCTGTGAGGGAACAATAATGGGAGCACCATTGGCCGGATGAAGAATATTATTGGTGGACATCATCAAAACACGGGCTTCAAGCTGTGCTTCAAGAGAAAGCGGCACGTGAACCGCCATCTGATCACCATCAAAATCTGCATTAAAAGCAGTACACACCAGTGGATGAAGTTGAATAGCTTTGCCTTCAATTAAGATAGGTTCAAAAGCCTGAATCCCCAAACGGTGCAATGTTGGTGCACGGTTGAGTAAAACAGGGTGTTCACGAATAACCTCATCCAAGATATCCCAAACTTCTGGATGTTCTTTTTCAACAATCTTCTTTGCCTGCTTTACCGTTGATGAATAGCCTTTTGCATCAAGCCGCGCATAAATAAAAGGCTTAAATAATTCAAGAGCCATTTTTTTGGGAAGACCACATTGATGCAATTTTAATTCAGGACCCGTCACGATAACAGAACGCCCCGAGTAATCAACACGCTTCCCAAGTAAGTTCTGACGAAAACGTCCTTGCTTGCCCTTCAACATATCTGATAAAGACTTAAGAGGACGTTTATTGGCTCCAGTAATCACACGCCCACGCCGTCCATTATCAAACAATGCATCAACAGCTTCTTGTACCATACGCTTTTCATTGCGTACGATAATTCCAGGAGCACGCAATTCAATCAGCCGTTTCAAGCGGTTATTACGATTAATAACACGCCGATAAAGATCATTCAGATCTGATGTCGCAAAACGCCCACCATCAAGCGGAACCAATGGACGCAAATCCGGTGGAATAACCGGAATTGTTTTCATAATCATCCACTCTGGCTTATTTCCAGATTCAAGAAAATTTTCAACGATTTTAAGTCGTTTAATCAATTTTTTCTGCTTTAACTCTGAAGTTGTTTCAGCTAATTCAAGACGCAAATCATTAGCGATTTTATCTAACTCCATACTAGCTAAAAGCTCGTAAATAGCTTCAGCGCCAATCATAGCTGTAAACTGATCTTCTCCAAATTCATCAATAGCAAGCATATATTCTTCTTCAGAAAGAAGCTGATGGAGCTTAAGAGATGTTAACCCTGGTTCGGTTACAATATAATTCTCAAAATAAAGAACCCGTTCAATATCTTTTAAAGTTAAATCTAAAAGTGTAGAAATACGACCTGGTAATGATTTAAGAAACCATATATGCGCAACGGGTGCCGCAAGTTCAATATGCCCCATACGCTCACGACGTACGCGGGAAAGAGTAACCTCTACACCACATTTTTCACAAATAATGCCCTTATACTTCATGCGTTTATATTTGCCACATAGACATTCATAGTCCTTAATAGGGCCAAATATACGTGCACAAAAAAGACCATCACGTTCTGGTTTAAAAGTCCGATAATTAATAGTCTCAGGCTTCTTAATCTCACCATACGACCAGGACAAAATTTTCTCAGGACTCGCAATAGAAATACGAATAGAGTCAAATGTCTGCGCTGGCGCTTGAGGATTGAAAAGATTCATGACCTCGTGGTTCATGCTGTTCTCCTTCAAAGATTCTTAGAACCTGTTGTAATATCTCATTTATTTTATAACAGATCTTCTTTAAAATACATTTACTTTTAAAAACGACCTGTATAGCCTTAATAAGGTTATTGAGCCTCTTAAAGCAATAAAAGCGCAGCCTTTTTCTAGTGCGCTCCTTGAATTATTATTCTGCCGTATCAGACAATGCCCGCTGTGCAATAAGTTCACGCGCATCATCAAGCTCCACATTAAGAGCAAGTGAGCGCATTTCTTTTACCAACACATTAAAGCTTTCGGGTATACCTGCCTCAAATGTATCATCACCACGCACAATTGCCTCATAGACTTTTGTTCGACCAGCCACATCATCTGATTTTACCGTTAGCATCTCCTGCAAAGTGTATGCAGCACCATACGCTTCAAGTGCCCAAACCTCCATTTCACCAAAACGCTGCCCACCAAATTGTGCCTTACCTCCTAATGGCTGCTGCGTAACAAGTGAATAGGGACCAATAGAACGTGCATGAATCTTATCATCAACAAGGTGATGCAATTTCAACATGTAAATATATCCCACCGTTACTGGACGATCAAAGGGCTCCCCAGTACGACCATCATAAAGCGTAACCTGCCCTGAACTATCTAAGCCTGCGTCTTCCAGCATCATGTTAATATCAGACTCATGTGCTCCATCAAAAACAGGCGTTGCAATTGAAATCCCTTTCTTCATCTGCAATGCCAATTTGTAAAGGCTTTCATTATCATACTGACGAACTGGTTCATTATGATTATCATCAGGCATAAGATTTTCAATACGCTGACGTAACGGCAATATATCCCCAGTCTCTTGGTATAACTCTAACAAAGCACCAATCTTCTTGCCCATCCCCGCACATGCCCAACCAAGATGCGTTTCAAGAATTTGTCCAACATTCATACGACTAGGCACACCAAGCGGATTCAAGACGATATCAGCATGGGTCCCATCTTCAAGAAATGGCATATCTTCTACGGGAAGAATACGTGAAACAACACCCTTATTCCCGTGACGTCCCGCCATCTTGTCACCTGGTTGGATTTTGCGCTTCACAGCCACAAAAACCTTCACCATTTTCATGACACCAGGAGGCATTTCATCACCTCTTTGGACCTTTTCAACCTTATCCATAAAGCGACGTTGTAATGCTTCTTTTGATTCATCATATTGCTTGCGCAAAGCTTCAATTTCATTTTGAAGCTTTTCATCCTCAACAGCAAATTGCCACCACTGGGATCGTGGATAATGCCCCATTACTGTACTATCAAGCTTTTTACTACCCGAGAAGCCTCTCGGACCTTCTACAGCAACTTTACCTGTCAACATATCGGTGAGGCGCGCATAAACATTGCGATCAAGAATAGACTGTTCATCATCACGGTCTTTTGCTAAACGCTCAATTTCTTCACGCTCAATTGCCATCGCACGTTCATCTTTTTCCACACCATGGCGATTAAAAACGCGAACCTCAACAACAGTACCAAAAGTCCCAGGAGGCATACGCATAGAAGTATCACGAACATCGGATGCCTTTTCCCCAAAAATTGCACGCAGAAGCTTTTCTTCCGGCGTCATGGGACTTTCACCTTTCGGGGTAATCTTTCCAACTAAAATATCACCTGGTTGAACTTCAGCACCAATATAAATAATGCCAGCTTCATCAAGATTTCTTAACGCTTCTTCCGCAACATTAGGAATGTCGCGCGTAATTTCCTCAGGTCCAAGTTTTGTATCGCGTGCCGCAACTTCAAATTCCTCAATATGAATTGAAGTAAACACATCATCAGCAACAATGCGCTCGGATAACAAAATAGAATCTTCATAATTGTATCCATTCCAAGGCATAAAGGCTACGAGAACATTCCGCCCAAGAGCCAAATCACCAAGATCCGTGGATGGACCATCTGCAATGATATCACCTTTCTCTACCCTATCACCGACATGTACAAGAGGACGCTGATTAATACAAGTGGACTGATTAGAACGCTGAAATTTCTGTAAGCGGTAAATATCAACGCCTGATTTTGAAGGATCTAAATCTTCTGTTGCACGGATAACAATACGGGTAGCATCGACTTGATCAACAACACCACTACGTTTTGCACTCACAGCAGCTCCTGAATCGCGCGCAACAATAGATTCCATTCCCGTCCCAACAAATGGCGCTTCAGCGCGTACAAGAGGAACTGCTTGACGCTGCATGTTCGATCCCATAAGCGCACGATTCGCATCATCATTTTCCAAAAAAGGAATAAGCGCTGCTGCAACTGAAACCAACTGTTTTGGTGAAACATCCATCAAATCAACATGATCACGCGGCGCCATTAAAACTTCACCAGCATGACGGCAAACAACAAATTCTTCTATAAAACGACCTTCGTTATCTAATGAAGAATTAGCCTGAGCGACATAATGCTTTGCTTCTTCCATCGCTGAAAGATAAATAACTTCTTTTGTGACTTTCCCATCAATAATTTTTCGATATGGGCTTTCAATAAAGCCATATTTGTTAACTCGCGCAAATGTTGCTAAGGAGTTAATCAGACCAATATTGGGGCCTTCTGGTGTTTCAATCGGACAAATACGACCATAATGCGTAGGATGTACGTCACGGACTTCAAAACCCGCACGTTCACGAGTCAAACCACCTGGACCAAGAGCAGAAAGACGACGCTTATGGGTAATTTCTGACAATGGATTGGTTTGATCCATAAACTGAGACAATTGTGAAGACCCAAAAAATTCACGGACCGCTGCTGCCGCAGGCTTTGCATTGATCAAATCCTGTGGCATAACTGTATCAATTTCAACCGATGACATACGCTCTTTTATCGCACGCTCCATACGAAGAAGACCAATGCGATATTGATTTTCCATCAACTCCCCGACGGAACGAACGCGACGGTTGCCAAGATTATCAATATCATCAATTTCACCACGTCCATCACGCAATTCGACCAACATCTTAACAACAGCAAGAATATCCTCTTGGCGTAAAATGCGAACTGTGTCTGGACAATCAAGATCCATACGTAAATTCATCTTAACACGCCCGACAGCTGAAAGATCATAACGCTCTGGATCAAAAAACAATGAATGAAACATTGCTTCTGCTGTATCGATTGTTGGAGGTTCACCTGGACGCATCACCCGGTAAATATCAAATAACGCATCCTGCCGACTTTCATTTTTATCCACCTTCAAAGTATTGCGGATGTAAGCGCCAATATTCATGTGATCAATATCAAGAATATTGACTTGATCAGCACTAACATCGAGCAGAATTTTTAATACTTTTTCGTCAATTTCATCACCAGCTTCAAGGTAGATTTCACCTGTTTCGTAATTGACGATATCTTCGGCTAGATAACAACCTAATAAATCATCTTCACTAACTTTAACCGCTTTAAGTCCTTTTTCTACCAAAGACTTCGCAGTACGAACTGTTAATTTTTTACCAGCCTCCGCAACGACTTCACCACTATCTGCATCTATAAGGTCAGAAATGAGCTTCATTCCTTTAAAGCGATCCACAGAATATGGAACTCGCCATCCTTCTCCATCACGCTCATAAGTCACTTTATCATAAAACGTCGATAAAATATCCGACGCATCCATACCTAATGCCATCAAAAGACTAGTAACAGGAATCTTGCGCCGTCGATCAATACGCGCATAAATGATGTCCTTAGCATCAAACTCAATATCAAGCCAAGAACCTCGATACGGAATAACACGAGCAGCAAAAAGAAGCTTTCCTGATGAATGGGACTTTCCTTTATCATGGTCAAAAAAGACACCAGGAGAACGATGCATCTGAGAAACAATAACACGCTCCGTACCATTAACAATAAAGGTACCATTCGTCGTCATTAAAGGCATATCGCCCATATAAACGCCTTGCTCTTTAATGTCTTTGATATCTTTGGAGCCAGTATCCTCATCAACATCAAAAACAATCAAACGCAATATGACCTTTAATGGGGCAGCATAAGTTAAATCACGTTGACGGCACTCTTCAACATCAAATTTTGGTAAATCAAATTCATAACCTACAAACTCAAGCATAGCTGTACCGGAAAAATCTGAAATAGGAAAAACCGATTTAAAAACAGCTTGCAAACCTTCATCTGGTCGTCCACCTTTCGGTTCCTCAACCATGAGAAATTGATCGTATGAGGCTTTTTGAACTTCAATAAGATTCGGCATTTCTGCTACTTCAGGAATCTTACCAAAAAATTTCCGTACGCGCTTACGACCATTGAATTGAGACATCATTGCGTGAGTCTGAGCCATCGTCGCTCCTTGATCTTTACTCTTCAAGGTAGACCAACCTTGAAAGCCTTATACCATTAACCTGCATATGCAGACCAGTTCACTTGACACTCAATAATGAGCATCATTAACTTTCCCCACCAACATAAGCCATTTATCTCTTTGACTCTATGATGAAGGGGTAAGTAATCCAAACCTATCCCATTCCTGTTACGAAACCATTGGGAAAAGGTTTTTTACTCATTATTTTCCCTCTTTTTATTAAGAGAAAGAAAATCGGCGAACATAAATGCCCGCCGATAAAATTAAATTTACTTAAGTTCCACCTTAGCACCGGCAGCTTCAAGTTGAGATTTAATTTTTTCTGCTTCTTCTTTAGAAGCAGCCTCTTTAATAGGCTTAGGTGCACCTTCAACCAGATCTTTAGCTTCTTTAAGACCAAGTCCAGTAAGAGCACGAACTTCCTTAATAACATTAATTTTTTGTGCGCCACCTTCAACAAGAATAACATCAAATTCTGTTTTTTCTTCAGCAGCTGGAGCAGCAGCACCAGCAACAGCAGCGACAGCTACAGGAGCAGCAGCCGAAACTCCCCACTTTTCTTCAAGTAACTTAGAAAGCTCAGCGGCTTCCAAAAGGGTTAGATTAGAAAGGTCTTCTACGATCTTCTCTAGATCAGCCATTTTAAAATTCCTTCAATTAAAAGATTTGAACCATTATTAAATCTTATTCAAAAAAACAGAAAAGCATTAAAGCTCTTCCATAAACGTGAATACAAACAGCCTTAAGCCGCCTTATCCTCCTGAGCATATGCTCCAATGACACGTGCAACCTGACCAGCAGGGGCATTAACAACCTGTGCAATACGGGTCGCAGGGGTAGAAATCATACCCACAAGCTTTGCACGCAACTCGTTTAATGAAGGCAATGAAGCCAATGACTTCACAGCATCTACAGTTAAACTTGTTGCACCCATTGAACCGCCAAGTATGACAAATTTGTCATTGCTTTTCGCAAAATCAACAGCAACTTTCGGTGCTGTGATTGGATCTTCTGAATAAGCAATAAGTGTTTGTCCAGTAAACAAACCCACTATCGATTCAGATTCCGTGCCCTGAAGAGCGATTTTAGCAAGACGGTTTTTGGCGACCTTAACGGCACCGCCAGCTTCACCCATTTTCGAACGCAGATCATTCATCTGTGAAACTGTCAGACCGGAATAATGTGCAACAACAACAGAACCAGACTTCCGAAAAGCCTCGTTAAGCCATGTAACAAATTCGCGTTTTTCCGCTCTATTCACTGTCTCTCTCCATTTAACAGATTTGCTTAAAACAAATCTGTTGGTTACCTTTGATAACATAAAATACTTCATGTCACCGATGAGGATCCTGTCCCCTTTTTCACGCACAGCGTTCAAAGGCAACCTTGGCTCAAACCCTTTAAGTCTTTTAACTCTCAGTTTTTACCCCAGTCTCATGCAGGTTTTTTTGATTAAGATACTTAAAAGCATCACCTACAATCTCGGACAGGATATTCCGGAATTTCTCCCGGTACAACCTAAGCCCTATAAAGCTTAGATAGCGAGCTGATCAAAATCAGCATTTTAAATACAATTTTGATATTCCCATACCCCAAAACAAAATTATAAATCAGCTTATACTAGCTCTGAACGAACCGTTGCTGGATCAACTTTAACACCAATTCCCATAGTCGACGAAACAGCAACGCGCCTAATATACTCACCTTTTGCACCTTGCGGTTTGGCTTTAATAACTGCACTTGCAAAGGCTTTTATATTTTCTACGATTTTTTCAACACCAAAAGAAGCCTTACCAATACCAGCATGCACAATACCAGCTTTTTCCACACGAAACTCAACAGCACCACCTTTAGAAGCTTTGACAGCACCGGCGACATCAAGTGTTACAGTACCAACTTTCGGATTCGGCATCAAACTCCGTGGACCAAGAATCTTACCAAGACGACCAACAAGAGGCATCATGTCTGGCGTTGCAATACAACGATCAAAATCTATAGTCCCTCTATTAACGCTTTCAAATAAATCTTCGGCACCCACAATATCAGCTCCTGCCGCCTTAGCTTCCTCAGCCTTATCCCCACGAGCAAAAACGGCAACACGAATATTTCTACCTGTTCCATTAGGCAAATGAGCAACGCCTCGAACCATTTGATCAGCATGACGAGGATCAACACCCAAGTTCATTGAAATTTCGATTGTTTCATCAAACTTAGCAATAGCACGCTCCTTAACCATTGAAACGGCATCTTTTAAAGCGTAAAGTTCATTAAAATCAATATCTTTTCGGATATTTTTTATTCTTTTTGCTACTTTTGCCATAATATTAGCCCACCACTTCCAAGCCCATCGAGCGAGCAGAACCTTCAACCATACGCATTGCTGCCTCAATGTCATTCGCATTAAGATCTTTCATCTTTGATTCCGCAATCGAACGAATTTTATCGCGAGAAATGCTTCCTACAGACACTTTACCAGGCTCTTTTGAGCCAGATTTCAGGTTTGCTTCCTTCTTTAAAAAGAATGATACAGGAGGCGTCTTGAGAGAAAATGTGAAAGATTTATCTTGGTAATACGTAATAACAACTGGAATCGGTGCCCCCTTTTCCATTTCTTGTGTCGCAGCATTAAACGCCTTACAAAATTCCATGATATTAATACCACGCTGCCCAAGAGCTGGACCAATCGGTGGAGATGGAGTAGCAGCTCCCGCAGGAACCTGCAACTTAAGCTGACCTATACTTTTTTTTGCCATAACAATCTGCCTTTAATTTCACTGGTATACTGACAATTCATCTTGCCTGTTACCCGCTTGCAGTCACGTGGTTCGGATCATTAAGCCGACAAAAGCTATAAATCACCTCCCACTCCTTCCTTAAAGTAATTAAAATTACTCTAAGTTTAATCAGAGTTTTTCAACCTGACCAAATTCCAAATCAACAGGCGTAGGACGCCCAAAAATAAGCACTTCAACCTTAAGACGAGAGCGCTCTTCTTCAACCTCTTGAACAATTCCATTAAACGAAACAAAAGGTCCATCAGCAACGCGAACTTGCTCTCCAACCTCAAACAATACAGAGGACTTTGGAGACTCAACCCTTTCCTGAACTTGTTTGAGAATTTGCTCAACCTCTCGATCAGAAATAGGAACAGGACGCGCATCCGATCCTAAAAAACCTGTCACTTTAGGCGTATTCTTAATAAGATGATAAACTTCATCTGTTAACTCAGCACGAACAAGAACATAACCAGGAAAAAATTTTCGCTCAGTATCAACTTTGCGTCCACGACGAACCTCTACAACACGCTCTGTTGGAACAAAAATCCTTTCAAAAAGATGATCAAGTCCCTTTTGCTTTGCCTCCTTATCAATAGCTTCCGCTACTTTCTTTTCAAAATTTGAATATGCCTGAACAATATACCAACGAGCTGCCACAGTCACACTTCCTTACATTCTCAACTAAAAAGATATTTCAGAAGATCAATAACCCGCCAAACACCAAAATGCATAACCTGATCCACAATAAAAAAGAAAGCTGAAGCCAATGCAGTTACCAACAAAACCATAATAGTAGAAATAACCGTCTCACGACGTGTAGGCCATTTCACTTTAATTGTTTCTGCATAAACCTGCTTCAAAAAGGTAATCGGATTGGTTTTAGATGCCATCGTCACACTATACTCTCTCTAGTCCTATTGTGCTTTATAGTCCTATTGTGCTTTATAGAACAAAATAAACAGGAAAAAATGCAAAAGCCAATTTTCACACTTATGCAATTTCCTTACTTTCTATTCAATACCGTTTCACACACAAAAAAACAAGCCCCATATCAAAAAAAGCAAAAAAGGCAGCAAAATCCACTCCCTTATATGTAAAATCTCCCTTTGGCAGGGGCAGCAGGACTTGAACCTGCGACCTGCGGTTTTGGAGACCGCCGCTCTACCAACTGAGCTATACCCCTAACTCTCAAAACTAAAACACTTTTAACACCCCTTTAACAAGCATTATTTATTCAATGATCTTAGAGACGATACCGGCACCAACAGTACGACCACCTTCACGAATAGCAAAAC